>JBJTWB010000053.1:0-1291 GCA_046081505.1 Bacteroidota bacterium
GGCCGCTTCCAATTGTTCTCTTTCAGCTTTTTTCTCGAGATAGTATGAGAAATTTCCTTTGTATTTGTACAGTGTTTTGTTTTCTAACTCCAATATTTCGTCGGTGATATTTTCAAGAAAATACCGGTCGTGAGTTACCATGAAAAGTGTTTTGTTCGATTTGCCCAAGTAATCTTCAAGCCACTCAATCATATCTAAATCTAAGTGATTGGTTGGCTCATCGAGAATTAGGAAATCGGCATCTTCCAACAACACTTTAGCAAGTGCTATTCTGCGTCTTTGCCCGCCACTCATGGTTCCCATGGTTTGTTCCAACCGCTGAATATTCAATGCTCCTAAAACTTGTTTCATTTTAGAGTCGTAATCCCATGCACCTGACTGATCCATTTGATCTAGGGCACGTTCAAGATGCTCTCCTGTAACCAATGCAGATTCATACAAGCGAATGGCTTGAGTCATGGCGTTGTTTGATGCCAATAAATAATCTAACGCTGTATTTTCTGGCAGATAAGCTTCGTCTTGTTCGAGAAAAGTCCAGCGAATTTCTTTATTAAAAACTATTTTTCCTTCGTCAGGAGAATCCTTTCCCGTTAACAATTGAAGTAGGGTGCTTTTCCCCGTACCATTCTTGGCCACTAAGGCTACTTTTTGTCCCTGCTCAATGCCAAACGAAAGATCAGTGAATAATTCTCGAATTCCAAAGGATTTGGCAATACGCTCTACAGACAAAACATTCATAGTGGGCGAAGTTCGCACATATTCATGAATTGATTGTAAATTCGGCGAAGAATGATTGAGATAAAATATTTTTCAGACTGTTCGATATTCGAAATATATGGAATTCTTCAATTGAGAAGTGAGGTTTTCGTAGTAGAACAAAACTGCGTTTATCAAGATTTGGACTCGAAAGACTTGGATGCATTTCATGTTATCATTAAGTCAGCTTCGGGTGATATTGTTGCAACTGCACGCGTGCTTAAAGCGGGTGTGTCTTATCCAGAAGTAAGTATTGGTCGGGTTTGCACATCGAAAGCCCTGAGACAACAGGGAATTGGGAGAGAATTAATGGAATCTGCAATTGCCTTTTCGAAAAGACAATGGCCTCAATCAGATTGTGTCATTTCAGCACAATTGTACTTACAAGGATTTTATGAATCGCTCCAATTTGTTGCAGAAGGGGAGGTTTATTTAGAAGATAATATACCACACATTCAAATGCGAAGAAAATGAATTCTTTTGGATTGTCTAGGTTGAAATGGAGCCAAGCTCATGAGTATATATTAACCTTATG
>JBJTWB010000054.1:0-6337 GCA_046081505.1 Bacteroidota bacterium
GCTCTTCACTAGAATAGCACGTACCCCCAAATGTCTTGGTTGCATGGCCGCGTGTTCTCTCGAAGAACCTTCGCCATAGTTTTGGTCTCCTACAACAATTGTAGGTATACCAGCAGCTTTGTATGCGCGCTGAACAGCAGGCACTTCGCCGTATTCTCCGGTAATCTGGTTTTTAACTTTGATTGGTGCAACTAACTTCTTCAATGAAGAGCAAAACAAAATTAAAAATCAAATTACTGGAGAATACGGCGAAGTGCCCGCTGTTCAGCGTGCATACAAAGCTGCTGGTATACCTACAATTGTTGTAGGAGACCAAAACTATGGCGAAGGTTCTTCGAGAGAACACGCGGCCATGCAACCAAGACATTTGGGGGTTCGTGCTATTCTCGTTAAGAGCTTTGCACGTATACATGAAACAAATTTGAAAAAGCAAGGAATGTTGGCGCTGACCTTTTCGAATGAAAGTGATTACGATAAAATTCAAGAGAATGACACCGTTAACTTCATTGATCTAACTGATTTTGCGCCTGGTCAACCCTTAAACCTTGAACTTGTTCATGAAGATGGTTCGAAAGAAAACATTTCCGTGAATCACACATACAATGCGCAGCAAATTGAATGGTTCAAAGCAGGTGGTGCATTAAATTTAATTCGTAAATCATTGAAATAATTAACATGAAAAATTACATTTCACTTTTTATTACGTTTTCAATTCTTCTCTTTTCTTGCTCAAGCAATCAAGCTAAAAACGCAGTGAGTAAAACAGAAAATACAACAACAGAGATCGTTGATGGCACATCGAAAACGGAGGTGAAACTAGCCATTACCGGAATGATGTGCGCGCATGCGTGTGGCGGAAAAATTCAGCAGGATTTGCAAGCCACTGCTGGCGTTAAATCAACTTCATTGGATTTCATTGATGGTCGAGAACAGAATGTAGTTACTGTTGAGATCGATTCCAATACCATTCAACCCGAAAAATTATCTGAAGTAGTTCATGCTATTGCAGACGGGAAATATCATGTAGTAAGTATGCAAACCATTGTTCACAAAGCATCTTAATGACTGCTGAATCATTGCAAATTCGGGTTCGTCAACTGGCAACTGTCTCCCTTGTTTGCATGTTCTTGATTGTTATTGCAGGTAGTTTCGTTCGAATTACAGGCAGTGGAATGGGCTGCCCCGACTGGCCCAAGTGTTTCGGTTATTATATTCCCCCTACCGAAGAAAGCACCATTCGATTGGAAGAAGGCAGGACCTATTCGAAAGGTCAAATGATCATCTACAATGATACGCTTTGGATAGCCGAAAACAATTTTCAATTCTCAACTCTTTTTTGGAAAGAAAATAAAGTAAGTCCCAAACTTAAGCCATACCCCAAACATCAATACGCCGTATTCAATGTATTCCATACATGGACTGAATATATTAATCGATTGCTCACAGCATTTTTAGGTCTTCCTATTTTTATACTTGTGGTATTGAGTTTTCTTCTTTCTAGGAAAACGAAAAATTACAAATACCTTCTCTTATCTTCTTTTACCGTCCTCATGATTCTTTTTGAAGCCTGGCTTGGTAAACTAGTGGTGGATAAGAATTTAGCTGGCTCACAGATTACGCTTCACATGATAGGCACTCTGGGTATTTTATTCAGCCTTGTCATGCTTATTGTACACACTTCAAAAGCAAGAGGCATTCTGGTTTCGAAAACATACCAAAGATCACTTTGGCTCTTGTTATTCATGGTTGTTTTCCAAATTCTCTTAGGAACTCAAGTTCGTGAAATTGTAGACATAGCATATGACAACCATCTAGATCGAAATCTTTGGCTTTCTTTTTTATTGGATAATGAAAATGCAGCCTTTAAAATTCATCGCAGTTTTTCATGGTTTATCGTTATTGCTGCCGCCTTCCTATTTTTTCAGTATCAACGATTCAAACAGCCCCGTGCTCAAGTGAAATTGATATTAATGTTGATTGCAACAGAAGTTTTAGTTGGAATCACATTATCTTATTTCAATTTCAACATAGCACTTCAACCTGCTCACTTACTACTCTCCATGTGTTTAAGCGCTGCAATCATGTATGAAATTCAAATCACTCGAAAAAATGAATCTTCACGCTAAACTGAAAACGCTAATCAGTTTGCTTGTTTTCTTCTTGGTGACTTTATTCGTCGAAGCTCAATTGACATTTTGGGATCTTCACATTACACATGCAGCTCCATGCTTTATTGAAGTCGACTCGATTCATTCTCCACTAAGCCACTACGGTTTTCAATTGATTCGTTCGCAAAACACGTGGTATGCAGTTGGTGACGGCACTGGTTTGGTTTATAAAAAAAATGCAGACGGCACATGGAATCGTCTAGACAGCACTCGCTTCGGAGGATATCATTTTGGCGCAAGCTTATTCGAATTCAATAACAATATTATCAAATATGGTGGATATGGATTTTGGAGAAATAACGGATACTTTGTAAAATTTGAACATCATCAAGGGCAATGGGAAATTCTTCCCACCAACATTGAATTACCTACAAGCAACAAATTGCAATTCTATGATGAGAAAAACCACGCTCTTTTCAGCTTTGGAAATACCCGATATAGTCAAGTAAATAGCAATGAATCTGTATATATTGATTCACTTTTTAGAATTGACTTTAACGAAATGAATTGGCAAAATCTAGGTGCTATTTCAAAAAAATGCGTGTATGGTTTCCAATTATTAAAACGAAGTGAACTTATTTCAAATGACCGCTTTTGCATTCTACAGGGCACACAGGATTATCAAGTACCTATGTGCATTGATTTTAAAACCATGCAATTTGGTGAGTTGAAATTACCAACAGGAATATCTATTCTCTATGACCGCATCATTCAACCCAATGACAGTACATTCTGTGTAACTGACGGCAATTTGGTTTATCTCATAAGCAAAGAAACCTATTTCGTGCTTGATCAAAAACCTTGGTCAGAACTTGAACCTTTTATTGAAGCCTCATACCCACTGATTGTCTATGAATCAGAGTATTTGCTTTGGACAACCCTAATTATTTCAACAATAATTTTGATCTTCGTTATCATTCGCAATAGCAGAAACAAAAAAAGAACAGCATTGAGTCAGTCCAATCAGCGATTCAATGAATTGCAATTTTTATCGAAAAATAGAATTCGGTTTAAAGGAGCAATCTACCAACTCAATGAATTGGACATTCGGCATCTTAAACTCATTTTAGGAAAAGAACAATTTATTTTTAATCTTGCAGACATCTTGGAGGAAATCAATAATCAATCGAAACATTTAGAAATTTCAGAAAAAAATATGATTGAATGGATATCCAGAATGAATGCCTTTTTTACTACAATTGGAATGAATCAGTCCTTACTGCAGATTCAAGATGATAAGATTGTTAGAAATATAAATATTCGTGTTTCATTTGAATCGAGATGAAAATTGAAGATGATTTGGTATTTTGGATTACTGAAGGAAACTTATTTCGAGCTGAAAAAGTATATCTAAAAATAATACTGGATAAACCTCACTACAAATACACTGAAATAGGACAAAAATTAGAAACAGATTTGGTAGAACATCAACAACAAATCGCGGGCAAAGCAATTTTATCCAAAAACACACATTTACTTCAAGTCGCCATTTCGAAACTAGAATTCTATCAGCAAGACACGACAGAATTAAAATTGGCTTTAAAAGACATAGTTTTCAAAAGAAAATTATGGTTGGCAATTGGATTTATTACTTTCGTGAGTGTTCTATATCTCATGTATTTCTTACTTTACTAACTTGATAAAAAAACTTCAATATGCCTGAAACTATACTACTCAATCATGAAGAAATTCAACAGAAAATTTCACGTATGGCTTTTGAAATCTTGGAAAGAAATATAGATTCAAAATCCATTGTATTTGTTGGCATTGGTTCGAATGGCTCTGCATTGGCAAATTTGTTAGTCTCTGAAATTAAACTACACACGCAACAAACCATTTCTTTGGGAAGTATTCAATTGAACATTGAAAAACCCAATGAGGCTCCAACGTTTGACTTACCAAAAGAGTCACTCAAAAATGCAAGTGTTGTGCTTGTTGATGATGTTATGAACTCCGGAAAGACCTTCATGTGGGCGTGTGCGCATTTGATTCAGCATCCTATCAAGCATTTGAGTACAGCAGTTTTGGTTGAACGTAAGCACAGAACATTTCCCATTAAAGCAGACATTGTAGGATTAAAATTATCTACAACATTGCAAGAACACGTCACCGTGAAATTGAAAGACCACGTGCATGTAGTTACCATGAAGTAACTTAAAAATTCACTGTTAGATTCAGCATCCAATTTCTACCTGCTTGAGGATAATAAAACCGCTCGGTCACCTGAGTTCCGCTTATGTAGGAATAAGCATAACCGTTGGTCTCGTAATTCAAATTCATGGCGTTGTTCAGCCAAAAGCTCAATGTCATTTCTTTGACTCCTTTTTTATTTGAATTGGAAGGCACCGTATATGAATCCGAAACTTGCTTGAATCTTCTCAATTGAATTCCAAGGTCAGTTGGAAAGTAGGCCCGAATGGTCGCCTCTGCATTTCCCGTATTATCTAAGTGCTGCTCTCCAACATATTTTTGATTCAATAACAAGTACACTTGATGATTGCATTTTGAATACGCATTGGTCCAAGATCTTGGGATAATCGCATAACTAGCTTGGAAAGCACCAATTAAATTTGGGCTAAAGGCGATTGGTGTATTTCCTCTTTCCACATACATTACCTCACCTAAATCATCGTTGTATATTTCCTCAATAAAATTAGATATTCGATTGGCACTCCACGTCAAATTCATGTTGAATTCTACACGGTCAATTGGATGAACATTTGCTGCGACTTCAATTCCTCTTCGGTAAGATTCTTTCACGTTGGTTCGAACGGGAGCACCTACATCATTCACCGCACCTGTTAATACCAATTGATTTTTATAATTCATCATGTATGCATTCAATTCAATTTGGAGAAGACTTCCTAAAACATATTTACCTCCCAATTCAATATCAACCAATTCTTCAGGAACAGGTTTTTTAACAAACGCATCCACAAAATCACTTCGGTTCGGTTCTTTCGATGATTTTCCTATTGATCCAAAAATAGAAAACTGTTGTCCGTTGAGATCCGATTGCATGTAACGAAATCCACCTTTCGGATTAAAAAACACAAAGGACTCATCAACAAGATATGTGCGTCCGTCATTATCCTTTCCTGCAGTCCAATAATAAACTCCACGTACTTGTAAATCTGTATAAATTAACCAGTCATTGCCAGGAGTCCACTCCATCTTGGAATACGCCATACCGTCTATTTTATCGGAATTGCCTTTATAATATTCCACATCAACATCCATAATTTCATTTTGACCAACGCCAACTACTCTGCCGTAATGTTGACCATTGTAATGATTTAAAGAAAGTCCAGAAATCCATTGCATGCTCTTCTTTGACAAAGCCAAATTGCCATTGTATCCGTAAAAATTATTGTTGAGCCATCTTCTTCGAATAATATTCCCCGTGGGTTCAATGCCTATGGTTGTATCGGGCCAATACACAGAAGGAATATTATAGTTCAACAAATTCTCATCTTTTTTGAATTGTTCGAAGTATCCCTGTCCATGAGTATAGTGCACGGTTGATTGATGAGCAATTTTCCAATTTCGCCCGTATTTTTCGGAGGTGTAGCTCAATTGTGCATGATGCTGACTGTAATTGTCTATTTCATTATCGTACGTAAAATAATTGTAAGACCTCCCCGATTGTAATAAATTATTGGCAAGGTCATTTGTCCAAAAGTTGCGATCAATGAATGCTTGAATTTCAGAAGCAGTGCCAAATAATTTCTCCCATGGCGTGCCATTCCAAGCCTGATATGTTTTTTCCTTCCCGCCAAAAACAAACCATTTCAATTGTTTGGAAGAATATGCGCTTGCATTACTTGAAGTATCATCTGGAAAAGTAGTGTCAAATGCATCAAGTTTCTTCAATAAAGAATGCACTCCACTGAGATAATATGAACCAAGCTTGGTTTCGGCGCGATCTACAAATCCCTGTGATTGAATGACACTTAAACGCCCCAAATACTGACTCCAATTTTTCCGGAACCCCTGCTCTACAGATGATTTAAACGTATTGAAAGAACCATAGGACTGTTGAACATTGGTGAAATTTTTATCAAATCTTTTGTCTGTATTGATATGAATACTTCCACCTAAAGATCCAGCGCCATTCACACTTGTTCCAATGCCTCGTTGAATTTGTATTTGTTGAACAGAGGTAGCTA
>JBJTWB010000055.1:0-6283 GCA_046081505.1 Bacteroidota bacterium
CAGAAAATTAGATAAACATTGAAACTATACAACTTCATTCAGAGCGATAAATTTATGTGCTACTAAAAAAATTATTCACAGAAAATCTCAAAACAAACTTAACATTTTCCACATTACTTTCCAATACAAAACTTACCGAAAATGGAATGCAAAATATCATCTGCAGATATTTTACCCGTGATTTCACCCAAGTGAAACAACACCCCACGAACATCAACCGCCAACAAATCGGAAGGCACTCCTGTATCTAAACCCTGCATCAATTGCTCTAACGATTCTGCAGATTTTCGCAACGATTCAAAATGACGCGCATTGGTTACTATCGTAGCCGATTCATCTACCTCCTGCTGCACAGATTCTATCAACCAACGCTCCAATGACGCTATGGACTCGCCCGACTTAGCAACAATAAACAATTCATCATTCTCATTCCCACTCCCATTCCCATCCCCCTTACCACTTAAATCAACTTTATTCCAACACACCACCACCTTCGCATCTGCACGCTTCACCGCATTTACCCGATTCAGAAACACCACCGACTCTTCCAAGCTGGTCTCAAGCGCATCAAATAAAACAACTACCAATTGTGCATGCCGCACCTTCTCAATACTTCGGTCAATGCCCATGCGTTCAATCACATCTTCTGTCTCACGAATCCCCGCAGTGTCAATAAATCGATACATATAACCACCCAAATTCACCACCTCTTCTACCGTATCTCGCGTGGTTCCTGCAATATCACTAACAATAGCCCGATCCTCATTTAACAAGGCATTCAACAAGGTTGACTTGCCCGCATTCGGCGGACCAACCAAGGCTACCGGTATTCCATTTTTAATGGCATTCCCAAATCGAAAGCTATCCTTTAATTTCACTACCACATGCTGTATCTCTAACAGCAAATGCTTCATTTGACCCCGATTGGCAAATTCCACATCCTCCTCAGAAAAATCCAACTCCAATTCCAGTAACGAAGAGAAATGAATCAACTGATCACGCAAGCCATCAATCTCTCTCGAAAATCCACCTCGCATCTGATGAACGGCCTGTCTATGTGCCGCTGCACTCTCCGATGCAATCACATCACCAACAGCCTCGGCGCGACTTAAATCCAATTTTCCATTCAAATACGCACGTTGGGTATACTCACCCGGCATGGCCATTCGGCAACCCAAACGCATCAACACTTCCAATAAGCACTGCTGTATATACCGTGAACCATGACACGCAATTTCAACCACATCTTCTCCGGTAAAACTGAACGGACCCTGATATGCTGTGACCACCACTTCATCCAATACCTGATCGCCATCATACAACTCTCCAAACATGGCCCTTCGAACCATACCTGCATGAATGGGCTTGGAAAAACAAGCCCCCACAATGGACCATGCCAAAGGGCCACTGACACGAACCACCGCAATTCCACCCACTCCACTCGGAGTAGATAAGGCACAAATGGTTTCAGTGGAATAGGCTTTCGACATCATTTGCAAAAATGCGCTAAAACTTCCATTTTTTGTTCTAATTTCGTGGCGCTAAAAAAATTTGATTTACCATGGGAGTGTTAGTTAGTAAAAATTCGAAAGTTATTGTTCAAGGATTTACAGGAAGCGAAGGCACATTCCACGCAACCCAAATGATTGAATACGGAACAAACGTAGTGGGTGGAGTTACTCCGAATAAAGGTGGTCAATTGCATTTAGACAAACCCGTTTTCAACACAGTATCTGATGCGGTGCGCGAAACAGGAGCAGATGTCTCTATAATTTTCGTTCCACCAGCTTTTGCTGCAGACGCCGTAATGGAAGCCGCAGCCGCTGGAATAAAAGTGATTGTAACCATCACAGAAGGCATTCCTGTTGCTGATATGGTGAAAGCCAAAATTTATGCAACTGAACGCGGTGCTACCCTCATAGGTCCAAACTGCCCCGGTGTGATTACAGCCGAAGAAGCAAAAGTGGGAATCATGCCAGGCTTCGTTTTCAAGAAAGGAAACGTTGGTATTGTATCAAAATCAGGTACCTTAACCTACGAAGCAGCTGACCAAGTTGCAAAAGCAGGCCTTGGCGTAACCACTGCTATTGGCATTGGCGGAGATCCAATCATTGGAACCACAACGCTGGAAGCGGTTCAACTTTTAATGAATGACCCCGAAACGGAAGGCATCATTATGATTGGTGAAATTGGTGGAGAATTAGAACCGAAGGCTGCCATGTGGATAAAGGAAAATGGAACCAAGCCTGTGGTAGGATTCATTGCTGGTGAAACCGCTCCAAAAGGAAGAACCATGGGCCATGCAGGGGCAATTGTTAGCGGCGAAAACGAAAGCGCTTCTGCCAAAAAAAGAATCATGCGCGAGTGTGGAATCCACGTTGTTGACTCACCCGCAGAAATCGGAGCCAAAATGGCTGAAGTACTCAAGAAATAAAATGAAACTTTTTTGAATTCCTAGCGTAAGCTAAGTACCCTAAACAAAAACTTGGTTTATGAAATTTGCCATACTAGGCGGCGGAGTAGCCGGATCACTCCTCAATAATGTTCTTACAGCTGATGGTCACAAGCTAACCATCTTTGACCAATCTCATTTTCAAATGAGAAGTGGTTTTGGATTTCTTCTACTGCCCAATGGCGTAGAAAGTTTAAGGAAACTTGGCGTTTGGAATAAAATTGAATCTTTTTCTTTACCAATTCCACGTGTAAATTACTATGACCAAAGCGGAGATCTTTGCAACCAACTCGAATTTCAAAGCGTTTACAGCATTAGCAGAGCCGATTTTATTCATGCATTAGATATTCCCAGCACTCCGGTAATTGCAGAAAATATATTCTGGGACGATGAGTACCATAGTTTTGTTTCGAATGGTGAAATATTCAAGTCAGCTCAATTTGATGGGGTGCTTGGATCCGATGGGGCTCATTCGCAAACCCGACTCATGCTGAATCCAAATGCCGACGCTACTGCAGCACGCACTTATGAAGTCATGGGCATTGTAAAAAATCAATTCTTACATCAGCACCTTGACAAACAACTTCACAAATATGCCATCTCAAGCGAAGGCCTTGCTTTGGGTTTACTTCCTTTGAAAAATGGCGATGTTATTTGGTATCTGCAAGTTGATAGTCATAGGCACGGTCATCCTTCCCGAAATAAATCAGCACTATTGCAATTCGTTCATGAAAAGGTTGGAAATTGCACCAATCCGTTGGTTCAGTCCTTATTGAACTCCGAAATGGAAACCATCTATGTTTGGCAAGGTAGAATTTTACACGAAACTTCAACATTAGCGAAAGACAATGTATTTCTTTTTGGCGATGCAGCGCACCTGTTTCTGCCCTTCACAAGCCAAGGAACCAATAGTGCAATTGAAGATGTTGCATACTTCATAGGTGAACTTCGGAAAGGAAAAACACCGCAAGAATTTTCAGAATCTTACAGCACCAACCGTTACCACGGTGTACAAGATTATGTTCAATCGGGCATTGATATGATGAATGCCTTTTGCAATGACAATTTCTCTAAATCCACCACTCAAGTGCCCATTTCATTACCTTCGTAGAGATGCGGAAATTAGACTCGAAATTTTTAAGCCAAAACGCTTTCAATTTGCGTTGGGCAGAATTACCGCAAGATGTCATTCCATTTACAGCAGCTGATTGGGACATTGAATCGCATCCGAGCATTGGGCAAGCCATTCAGGCTTATGTTTCCTTTGGTGGGTTCCCCTATGGTCCCACACAAGGACTTTTAGATTTTCGAAAGGCTTTAGCTCACCATTTCAATGAACATAAAAATTCGTCAATTCAACCTAGTCAAATTTTAGCAACCAATTCTGCCGCTACCGCTATTCAGCATCTCTACAATTTTTTGTTTCAACCACATGATGAAATTCTAATTCCAGACCCAGTCGATTTTCTACTTGCAGAATGTGCTAACCGAATAAACGTTCGGTTAATTCGATTCAATCAAAATGAACAGGGAATTAATCTGAATGAACTCAGGAAAAAAATTACTGAAAAAACGAAGGCCGTTGTAATTTGTAATCCCCATAATCCTTTGGGATTTGTATTGAAAGCGCAGCAACTTGAGGAAATTTCGGCATTCTGTCAAGAGCACAAACTCATTCTCATATCAGATGAGGTATGGAGCGACATTGTGCATACCCATTTTGGTTTCACATCGGCTTTATCCTTGAACAAGGAAAACACCTGGGTGATTTATGGTTTTTCGAAAGGATTTGGAATGGCGGGATTACGTCTTGGAGCCATCTTAGGTCCGAATGAACATTCGGTTTTAGAATTAATGGAAAGCCAAGGTTATGGTAGAACCATAGAGGGCGTTTCCACAATTTCTCAAATTGCAGGCACAGCTGCACTTCAGCAGGGTTGGTCACACACCCGTGGAATGAATCAGCTTTTTCATGCTCATTTGAAAAAAGCCTTTGAGCGCATTACACAAGAAACAGCATGCAACTGCGCCATTCCCGAGGGAACCTTCGTTATGACTATTCATCATCCTGAACATTGGGATACGCTCACCTTCTGCGATTACGCGCGGGAAGAATTCAAAATTGCCGTGGTACCTGGCTTAGAAAAATGGTTCGGTGCTGGTGCGAAAAATAGCTTTCGTATCAGTCTGGCCACAGATACAGACACAGCTTTCGAAGGAATAGACCGACTTGTTAAAGCCATTCAATCGTTTGGATCTACCCTGTGAGTTCCAAGATCACGCTCTTTTTCAATTTCATTCATGATCCAATTCAAATCATTGTCTGACTGAACGAAGTCCAGTTCGTCTGTTCGAATCATTAATACCTTCTGATTGGCATGTTGCTGAATGAACGACAAATAATTTTTTTGAATTTGATCAAGATATTCAATGTTGATGTTTTGCTCGTAACTACGACCGCGTTTTTGAATATTCTTTAGCGCTTGACTTGGATCTAAATGCAGATAGACCAATAAATCAGGCTGAGGCACATTGTGTTGCATGATTTCAAAGAGTCGAAGGAAAAGTTTATACTCTTCCTCCTCCAAATTATTCTTAGCAAAGATTTGACACTTGGGAAGAAAGTAATCAGCCACCACATTGGGTTGAAATAAATTTCCAGTTTGAAACACCTGTTTCTGCTGCGCAAATCGTTCAGACAGAAAACTCAATTCCAAAGGAAAAGCATATCTTCCTGGATCCTCATAAAATTTGGGTAGGAAGGGATTTTCTGCAAATTCCTCCAAAACCAATTGCGCATTCCAACGCCGAGCCAATAGCTCTGCAAGCGAGGTCTTACCTGCTCCAATGATTCCTTCTATGACTACGTATTGACTCAAAGTAAATCGGCGCGCAGCTCGTCTAGTGTTTTATGTAATGCTGGATGAACAAAATCCGGAACCACTTCTTTGATCAAATCCAAAACGAACAATCGTTCATGCATGCGAGGATGCGGTGTTTGCAGATGATCTGTTTCTAATATTTCATTGTTAAAACTGAGAACGTCAACATCCATCTCTCTGTTCTTGTATCCCTCACCCCCTCGCTCCCTTCCGAAATACATTTCTAACTCTTCAATTTCAATCCAAAGTTGATCTGGTGTCAACGTCGTTTCAATGCTTATCACCTGGTTTAAAAAAGGGGGTGTGTTTTCAGGCATGCCCCAAGGTGCAGTTTCTTTTACACTTGAACATTTCAGAATTTCTCCAAAATTGAATGAAATAAACATGCGTGCTTCGTCCATGTTTGCCATTCGATCTCCTATGTTTCCACCTATACACAACAAAACGTTGTTTCGCTTTTTCATTTCACGAAAATACACTTTGTTCTGTAACTTCGCAGTGCGTATTTGTAGTAACTAATAAATAAACACATGAGTTTTTGGAAAACAGTTTGGGCCGCTATGGTCGGAAACATTATTGCATCTTTGATTGGATCTATCATTTCCTTTGTTGTAGTTCTAATCATCATAGGTGCTTTATTTGGAAGTGAAGCCTCAGAAGGTCGTAGACCTGATGCCAGTATTTTACGCATGAACATAGGCAAACCTGTAATTGAAAGAGGACAAGAAATTGGTCAGCTGAATCTGAATGGCTCAGACCAAAACATTGGCTTAAATGACATACAAGCCTTACTAGATAAGGCAAAAAGCGATGAGAGTGTACAAATTGTTTTGTTGGAAGTTGAAAACATTCAGGCAGCACCTGCTACTCTACTTGCTATTCACGATGCCATAGTTGATTTTAAAAATTCATGCAGCAAGCCGGTAATTGCCTATGCAGAGAACTATTC
>JBJTWB010000056.1:0-1660 GCA_046081505.1 Bacteroidota bacterium
GAAAGCAGTTTTTTTAATCAAAAATGGCAATGCCAATGAGGCATTTGAAATTCGTGAAGTGCAACTCGACGCGGTTCAGAGGGGAGAAGTTAAAATAAGAGTATCGTCTTCTGGTTTGAACTTCGCCGATGTGTTAGGCCGTAAGGGACTTTATCCGGAATTGCCAGCACTACCGGTAATTATGGGGTATGACGTGGTTGGGGAAGTTATAGAATGTGGTGAAGGAGTAGATTCGTTTTGGTTAGGAAAACGTGTGGCGGCATTAACACGATTTGGAGGTTATGCGGAAGAGGTGAATACATTGGCCGACGGAATTGCTGAAGTACCCGGTGATATGGAAGATTTTGAAGCGTGTGCTTTGGGAACACAATATGTGACCGCTTATTACATGACGAATGTGGTTCAAGAGTCGAGGAAAGGCGATGCCGTTTTGGTTCATGCCGGATCAGGTGGAGTTGGAACAGCCTTGGTTCAATTGCTTTTGGAAAGAGGGTGCGAAGTGTTTGCTACGGTTGGAACGGATGAAAAAGTGAACGAGCTTTTAAGACTTGGTGTCAAAGCAGTGAATTATAGAGTCAACGATTATGCATCTTTTATTCAAGCCCATTTGGGTGAGAGATATTTACAAGCATCATTCAATAGCATTGGAGGAAAGACCTTTAAAAAGGATATGAATTTGTTGGGTTCTGGCGGAAAACTCATGCTTTATGGATTTGCCGAACGATCAGGTAAATGGGGCGGGAAGTTGGCTACATTCAAATTAATTTGGGACATGGGAAGATTAATTCCTCTTCTTCTGTTGGCCAAAAGCAAGGGCGTAATTGGTGTGAACATGCTCAAGGTGGCTCAGGCCAATCCAAAGTTAATTGGGCAATGTATGGATGCCCTTGTTGAATTGCATAGAGAAAAGAAAATTAAACCAATCAATGGAGGAGAGTACGCCTATTCTGAAGTTGCACTTGCACATCACCTTTTAGAATCAAGAAAAACCAAGGGAAAATTAATTCTCAAATGGCATTAAGTAACTCACTTTTCGTTTACTTTCGTCGCACCATCATAAACCATGTCCTCAACTAACCAAAAGCTCACATTCGCAGGTGTCCTAGTGACATTGGGAATTATATACGGAGATATAGGAACCTCTCCACTCTATGTAATGAAATCCATTGTTGGAGATAAACCCATTTCAGAGGCACTGATTTACGGGGGAATATCTTGTGTAGTTTGGACATTAACCATTCAAACAACCATAAAATATATCTGGATGACCTTACGGGCGGATAACAAAGGCGAGGGTGGAATTTTTTCTTTGTATGGTTTGGTGAAGTCGAAAGCCAAATGGCTCTTTTGGCCAGCTATGATTGGAGCTGCTACCTTGTTATGTGATGGTATTATTACTCCACCAATTTCTGTAGCATCTTCTGTTGAAGGTTTAAAAAAACTGAATGAAGGTGTCCCCGTTATTCCAATTGTATTGGCTATTCTCACTGCACTGTTTTTAATTCAACGATACGGAACCAAGTTGGTAGGTGTGGCGTTTGGACCAATCATGTTCATTTGGTTTTCCATGTTAGCTGTTGTAGGTACCTATAATCTATTGGAGCACCCCGAAGTTTTGAACGCATTAAATCCGAAATATGCCTACGATCTTTTGGTGAAC
>JBJTWB010000057.1:0-2273 GCA_046081505.1 Bacteroidota bacterium
CTTCGTGGCTTCCTTAAAAAACTTCATGTCGTTCGGCAAGTGCCACATCAAATCATTGTCCTTACCTATGGCTCTATCTCTGCCCATGGCAGCAATCAGTGAGACTTCCATTATATTGCAACTTCAGCTTTAATATGCGGATGAGGATCATAATTTTCAATCGAAATATCATCCATTGTAAATTCAAATAGATCCTTCACAGAAGCATTTAATTTCAAAGTGGGAAGTGTTCTAAATTCTCTAGACAATTGCAATTTGGCCTGCTCAACGTGGTTGGTATACAAGTGCACATCGCCACCGGTCCAAACAAAATCACCAACCTCTAAGTCACAAACTTGTGCAATCATATGAGTCAATAGCGCGTAGGAAGCAATATTAAAAGGAACACCGAGGAAGGTGTCACAACTTCGTTGATACAATTGACAACTCAATTTTCCTTCAGCTACATAAAATTGAAACAAACAATGACAAGGAGGTAAAGCCATTTGATCAATAAATGACGGATTCCATGCTGAAACAATATGTCTTCTTGAATTCGGATTTTTCTTTAGCCCGTTGACCAAATTCACAATTTGATCTGTTGACGTGCCGTCTGGATTGGGCCAAGAACGCCATTGATAACCGTATACTGGGCCAAGATTTCCATGCTCATCGGCCCATTCGTCCCAAATAGAAACACCGTTTTCTTTCAAATAAGCAATGTTTGTGTCTCCTTTTAAAAACCAAAGCAACTCATGAAAAATGCTTCGGGTATGTAATTTTTTTGTTGTGATTAAGGGAAAGCCTTCTTGTAAATTAAACCTCATTTGATATCCGAAAACACTGTAGGTTCCTGTTCCTGTTCGGTCTTCTTTTTTCACACCGAAATCTAAAAGGTGTTGTAACAAATCATGATACTGCTTCATTCTTCAAATGTAATCTGTTCACTTGGGATTCAAAGTGGCTGTTGAAAATCATCTTAAACCTTTTCATAAATCGCGTATCTTAACAATCAGTTAACATCCATGAAAAAAATTCTTAGTCTCGCCTTTGCCGTTCTCAGTTTGAACTGTGTGGCACAAATTAACTTTTACGACCCCTATACCATTGAGGATATCCGTATTTATTTTGCCTCAGCCAACTGGGATGCAACCCTAGATGCAGCGGTAATCAATGAAACGTATACCATAGCAGACAGCGTTGTGATTAACGGGCAGGTTTTTACTCAAGTTGGCGTGAAGTATAAAGGGAATAGCTCATACAATGCAAACAGACCGAAAAATCCATTCCACATAAAACTAGATTACCTACTGGACCAAAGTTACCAAGGGTATGAAGATTTAAAACTAAATAACGGTTTCTCAGACCCGTCTATGATGCGTGAAATTTCCTCTTATAAAATTCTGCGTCAATACATGGATGGTCCGAAAGCAAATCTAGCTCAAGTGTACGTGAATGGTAACTACCATGGAATTTATACCAATGCTCAAGATATAGGGAATAGATTCAATTTCGATCATTATTACACATCCACAGGTTCATTTGTAAAGTGTAATCCACAGAATGTTCAATCAGGCGGAGGCAGTGGCTTACTATACTCAACTGCAGACTCTACAGGATATTTAAGTCAATATGAACTTCAGTCCAATTTTGGATGGAATAAATTACAAGATCTAATCGATACCTTAAACAATTTCAGTGGAAATATTGACCAGGTTCTTGTCGTAGATCGTGCACTTTGGATGCTCGCATTCAATGATGTTTTAGTGAATTTAGATAGCTATTCCGGAAGCTTTCGTCAAAACTATTATTTGTATCGAAACCATCAGCACCGTTGGATTCCAACGGTGTGGGATTTAAATGAGTCCTATGGAAGCTTCACCATGCTGGGAACAAATGCAGGTGGTGGTGGACCCGGAGGCGGTGGAAATTTAAGTTTAACTACCATGCAGCAAATGGATCCGTACATTCATATCAACGATTCCAATTGGCCCTTGATAAACAAACTTTTGGCTGTTCCCATTTACAAGCGCATGTATACAGCGCATCTTCGAACCATCAATCGTGAAAACTTCGTCAATGCAGATTATAAAACCTATATTGAAGCCATGCATACGGCAGCATATAATGCGGTAAGCACAGATCCAAATTATCTCTATACCTATCAAAATTTTCTGAATAACCTTACAACAACGATAACTGGTGGCGGACCTGGCGGCGGCACCGTTGGAATATACCAGCTCATGGATTCAAGAGCTACTTATTTAGAGGGAACTTCTGCCTTCGCGGCCACA
>JBJTWB010000058.1:0-6436 GCA_046081505.1 Bacteroidota bacterium
CTCATCGGTCACCATGTTGTTTCCGCTCCGTATTTGAATGCCTGGAAGCAAGAAGTTTTGCCCACAGGCTATTTGCTTGTTGAGTCTAGTCAAACTACAACTGCCGTTTACATTAGCCAAACTCTGCCTGTTCCTTCGAACAAACCTGATGTGGCCGCAGCCACTGCTCTTGCGGGAAAGTATCTTGGTATGCGAGCCATGTTTCTCGATACAGGAAGTGGCGCGAAAGAAACGGTTTCAAAAGAAATGGTTTCAGCCGTAAAAAAAGCAACAGCATTACCTCTCATTGTTGGGGGGGGGATTCGAACTGATCAAGATGCCCAAAGGTTATGGAATGCCGGTGCAGACATTGTGGTTATTGGAACAGCTATAGAAGAAAATCCTACCTTACTTTTTGACATTCAAAAACCCAATCAACATGATACGCAGACCCTTTAATTTAAACAAGTGGATCGAAGAAAACCAAGCCTTACTTCAACCACCGGTGGGAAATAAAAATCTTTATGTTGAATCTGAAGACTATATCATTATGATTGTCGGTGGGCCAAATGCTCGCAAGGATTACCATTATAATGAAACAGAAGAATGGTTCTTTCAAATTAAAGGAGATATTGTTGTAGGCATACAAGAGGAAGGAAAAGCCGTTGACATTCATGTACGCGAAGGAGAAATGTTTTTACTTCCTGCGAAAACCCCGCATCAGCCGAGAAGAGGAGAAAATACGGTTGGACTAGTCATTGAAGTTAAACGTGCAGATAGAGAAATGAAAGACGGATTGTTGTGGTTCTGTGAATCATGCAACACCAAACTCCATGAATCTTATTTCATTTTGGAAAACATTGAAAAAGATTTCTTTCCTAGGTTCAAAGAGTTTTACAATTCTGTGGAACTGCGCACGTGTAAATCTTGTGGAAATTGCATGGAAACAGATCCTCGCTTCTGCTAGTTACCTTCTCTTAATCCACAGTTCAGGGTTCTGAGGTGTTCCAATGCCAGTCTCATTGATACGCCACAACTCAAAATGTAAGAGGTATCCTTCACCGCTATCCATCACAGTGCCCAGGGATTGTCCACTAGAAACTTGGGAGCCAACGCTAACGTTTGAAGCTGTTAAACCGCTGTATACCGTTTTGTACGTTCCATGCGTTACAATTACGTTGTAGCCTGCACCGGGAATATTAAAAACGCTAGTCACCTTTCCGGAAAAAATACTTTTCACTTCAGCATTTGCAGAAGTAAGGAAATCAACTCCATTGTTATTCACTTCTAATCCCTTGATGCTTTCATGGGCATGTCTACCAAATTTAGATTGAATTGCACCTGCAGAAACTGGCCATGGAAGGGCACCTTTGTTTTTCTCAAAACTCTGATTTGCAGCTATGGTCTCGGGTGCTCTTTCTATTTTTAAAATTTCGCTTTCAACGGAGGCTTTTGGAGGGTCCGGTAACGTGGTAGTTTTACTACCATCTGTTTTGTTACCTGAACCGGCAGCTGCTATTTCTTGCTTTCGTTTTTCTTCTGCTTTTCGTTTTTCTTCCGCAATTCGGTTCAACTCTGCCTTTCGAATTTGCTCTTGTCTCTTGCGCTCAGTTTCTGCCTCTGCTTTGATTATTTCCTGAATTTTCGCCTTCAATTGTTGCCTTTCTCTTTCCTGTTTCTTTTGAATCTCTCTTAACTTACTTTCTTCCGCAACTAAGGATTTCAATTTCACTTCTTGTTCTGCTTTCGATAATGCTATTTCTGTTTTTTCCGCAGCTTCAGACTGACCCAATATGATTTTCTCTGATCTCTGTGATTCCAATAACCCTTGAATGTTTTGGATTTCTGCCGAAGCCGAGTAAATTTCATTCAATTGAAATTTACGTTGCTCGGTATATTGTCTCAAAAAATCTACCCGACGAATGGCCTGATAAAAATCTTTCGAGGAAAGAATAAATGCCAACTTCGAATATGAACCTCGGTGTTTGTATCCGTTGTAGATCATCTCCGCATATTCCTTCTTAATTAAATCAACTTTTTCATGCAGTTGTTGAATTTCCTTTTCATTGTGAATCATGTTCTCAGCGATTTCTCCTGCATCGGCCTGATACTCTTGAATCAATTGTTCTCTCAATGCAATTTCATCATTAATAAGTGAAATCTCATTGGTTACACTTCGCTGTTGACCTTGATATTCTTTGATTAGTTTTTTTGTTTTGGCAATTTCAATTGAAATCTCCTCTTTCCGACTGGCCAATTTATCTTTACTGATCTGAGCCCAACCTGTATGAATTACTCCACCACAGAAAAAAACTGCGGTAGATAAAAGTAGCCAAATGAATTTTGTTTTACTCATGTTACTTATTAAACAAATTTTTCCTGGTTAACTCAGGATCAATATAAAAATCAAAATTGTATTTATTCTCTGTATTCAAACGTAAAATTTCAAAATTGAATTGTGTTTTATCTTTTGTTGATTTGATTGAAATTTTCTTGGGATAATGTGATTCATGTTCTTCGTGGAAGTCTTGATACTCAACAATGACAGAAGACATGGTTCGAAGATCAGTAAACTCACATTTTTTCACCTTGTAATACAACGGATCTATCCAAAAACGGGAAGATATCCAGTCGTTGTCTTCAAGTCTACGCGATGATTTTTTATCAGTAACTTCCAATGTATCGTTCAATGCGTCGGCATCTTCTATCTCTTTGGGTAAGCCTGCAGCCCGGCGCACGCGTCTAGTCAATTTTGTGCTTAAAACATACGAGTCACCTTCAATTGTACTTTTCAATTTTCCTTCGTCTCTTGTTAATCCTACGGGGTTTCCAATAAACAAATACTGCAATGTTTTTAGGTCCAGCTCAAGTTTTAAAAGGTTGTATAAACTTTCATTACTATCCTTAAAATACCATTTATCTCCAGGGATTTCAGAAACCACTTGAACAGAATCTTTGTCAATCAATGCTTTCAGCATTTCAATACCCAAAGCAGGAGATATAGAAATACTCATAGCGCTGTCTTCCCTCATGCGAACGATTGCCTTGAAATTTTGTTCATCGCTTTCACTCAAAACTAAATTTACATCTAGTTTCATTCCTAACCATTCAAAGTCCAAATTCGATTTTTCTACATGGCGAATCAGAAATCCGGCGGAACGTTCTTTCAAATCCTGCTCTGTTGGCTGAACCAAATCTTTTTTGGGCTTACACGCAAAAAGCATGACACATAAGCCCAATAAACTAATCGATATACTTCTTGTTTTCAATTTTTTGAATTAACGTAGTTGAACTCGATCCCAATTGCACTGCTATTTGCCATTGCTTCGTTGCCTCTTCTAATTTGTTTTGAAAAAATAAACAATCTCCCAAATGCTCCGCTGTTTCAGCATCTTCAGGTATCAGTTCGAATGCCCGTCTCAACGATTTTTCTGCTTCATCATATCGCTTCAATCTAAATAATACATATCCATATGTATCGAGATAGATTCCGGAATTTGGAACTAAATCTATTGCAACTTGGATGTAGGATAACGCTTGTGGTAAGGAAACATTTTTGCGCGCCATGTAATAAGCATAATTATTCAAAGCGGTAACGTTTTCAGGGTTTTGAATCAATGCAGCATCAAACGATACTTGAGCCTCAGACCAAATATTTTGTTTGTAGTATATGCTACCCAATACACATTGAATATCTGATAGAAGTTTCGAATCATCCAAAACCAAATCTCTTCCCGTCAGTAGTGATTCTCGGGCAGCTTGGTAATTTTTCAATTTATATTTCGCTAAACCATTGAAATAATATATTTCTGGATTAAGCGGATACATTTCCAAGGCTTCAGATGAAATTCGGTCACACTTGTTCCAATTTCTCTCGGCTTTTGCATGATTCAATATTTCCAAAATAACCTCTGGGTCTGAATGATCCAATTCATATATTTTCTCAAGTACCCGAATATGCTCTTGTTCAGAATTTAATTGATCATAAGTCATGGCCAACATTTTTAAAACATTGGTGTTCGAAGAATATGAAGTCTCAATGATTCCTGCTATTTCTTTGAAATACTTGCACGTAGAGGGATCCTTTAAGCAAAGTTCATTGTATGAATCATGAATTTCTTGTATTTCGCCCTCACTCAAATCTCCCGAAGAAATGGCTTCTTTTAACAACATGTAACTTTCCTCTTTCTTACCCTGTTGAGAGAGCAGTTCACTTCGAATAAGTTTAACACTGGGTTCATCTGGGAATCGCGTATACAGTTCATTCAACCAATATGACAATTGATTCTCATCTTGACCTTGTCGAATGATCTCTAATCCGGAAATATAGAAATCTAGATCTGGTTTATTGGTTTTTTCAAATGCTATCAAATTCTGAGAGGCCTCCTTAAAATTTCCTAAAGCTGATAAAAATTCCACCTTATTCTGAACAAGAGTTACAGATAAGGTTTTAGATTTTTCCAATTCTTTGATTAATGCGAGACCTTCTTTTGGAAAAGCCGAGAACCAATTCATGTGGATTTCAGCAGCATATATTTTATTTTCCGAATAATTAACAGCGTTCGAAAAATAAGTCAGTGCATCCATCTCATTTCCCATAGACCACGAAATCTCTCCAGCAAGTGAATGATACCAAACATTCTTACCATCCGATTTCAGCGCCATTTGTATGTGATGCATTGCGTCTTGAAGGGATCTGAAGGAACTAAAATCATTTAATGATTGTTCGAGTATCAACTTTGCAATTTCATAATGCACTACCGGATCATTTCCATAGTTCAGTGCTTTTTCAAATGATAATATCGCTTCTTGTTTCAATCCCGCTGCTTTTTCTTTCTGCGCTTGATAAAAGTGTTGATCGAATTCTTTCTTTTTTACTGAGATCCGAGACTCTTTGTTTTCATGACATGCGAAAAGCACCAAACAACAGACAAAGGCTAGCAATAGCGATTTCAGGTAATTCATCAGGAAATTATTTTATTGAATGAACCAAGATCAAGCATACCCTGATAGGATTGAATTGTGTTGTTATCATCTACCATTGAGTTTTTTAAGTTACAATTACTGAGATGACACGAACTACCAATAGAACTGCTTGAAATAATACTATTTTCAATAATACTGCCGCTTGCAATACTCACGTTTGGACCAATGGTACTATTTGAAATCTTCACATTCTCTCCAATATAACATGGCGCAATAATTATTGAATTTTCACATGGAGTGCTTTTTTGTTCTTGGATATTCGGTAATAGCACCGATAAAGTATCCAAGACAGCATCTTTGTTTCCACAATCCATCCATTCCTTCACCTCGCCCGGAATAAACTTCGCGCCTTGACTCATCATATTCCTCATGGCATCTGGTAGTTGATACTCACCGCCGTTCTTGATTTCGTTGTCAAGTAAATAGTTCAATTCGCGACATAGGTCTTCACCTGATTTGAAATAATAAATTCCAATCATGGCTAAGTCAGAAATAAAATTTTGGGGTTTTTCAACAAAGGAAATAATCTCTCCCTGATCATTTAATTCAACAACACCAAATTGTCTTGGATCGTCAATTCGCTTTACCCACAACACACCATCGGCATTGGGATCAATTTTAAAGTCGGCGCGAAACAAGGTGTCAGCGAATGCTACGGTAACTGGTCCCTTCAAGGCTGACGCGGCGCACAAAACAGCGTGAGCCGTTCCTAAAGGCTCATCTTGATAATGTATAGTTCCTTCAGCACCCATAGCATTAGCAAGCTTAATTAATTCACCTTCTACAACTTCTCCGAACCTTCCAACTACAAATGCAATTTCCAGAACTTGCGTAGATTGTATAGCCACTATGTCCTCAACCAAACGCTGAACAATCGACTTTTCGGCAAGTTTAACCAATGGTTTAGGCGTAATTAACGTATGCGGTCTTAACCTTTTACCCATACCTGCCATTGGAATAATAATTCTCATAACTTCACAATTATTCAACAAAAAAAAAGGAAATACGCTCTCGAAAATGAGACCAAACCTGAAGTAATGAACAATATGATTTTAACGAGTTCCGGTGCTTCCAAACCCACCAGCTCCTCGATCCGTTTCCTCGAGTGTAATTACCTCATTCCATTGAATTTGAGCATGACTTGCAAATACGATTTGTGCCACTCTTTCTCCAGGTTCAATTACAAATTCAGCATTCGATACGTTTACCAATAAAACTTTAATCTCGCCTCTATAATCAGCATCAATGGTACCAGGAGAATTCAATACTGTAATGCCATGATTGTATGCAAGTCCACTGCGAGGTCTTATTTGACCTTCAAACCCCTGCGGAATCTCCATAAACAAACCGGTTGGAACGAGCATCCGTTCCAGTGGTTTCATCACAAGAACATCTTCAACATTGGCCCTTAAATCTAATCCTGCGGCAGATATCGTTGCATACTCTGGCAACTCAAATTTCGATTTATTTA
>JBJTWB010000059.1:0-9859 GCA_046081505.1 Bacteroidota bacterium
CAGCTGCAGCTTTTTCAACAACCACAGCCAAATCATCCTTCTCTTCTAGGGTCCATTCACCCAAAACATAATCTACTTGCTGACCTTTGGCAAATTCCTTCCCAACACCCACGCGAATACGCGCGTAATCTCCCGTATTCAATATCTGCTGAATGTGCTTCAACCCATTGTGTCCCCCATCACTTCCCTTTCCTCGCATGCGCAATTTTCCAAAAGGCAAGGCCAAATCATCTGTTATAACCATGACATTCTCTAAGGCTATTTTCTCTTGCTGCATCCAATACCGAACGGCATTTCCAGACAAATTCATGTAGGTGGAAGGTTTAATAACAACAAAGGTTTTTCCTTTTGACCGAAACTCCGTTTTATCGGCATACCGCCCCGTGGTGAAGGTGGCATTGTGCTTTGCAGCTAATTCATCGGCAACCAAGAATCCAATGTTGTGACGGGTGTTGGCATACTCAGCACCTACATTACCCAAACCAACAATCAAGAATTTCATTTTATTTCCAAGCTTTTACAATGAGACCTGTACCCGTTTCATGACTACCACTCACATCAAAAGCATTCAAGATCAATGCAACCGGCATTGTAATCAAATAATAAAATGGAAGAAGTATGAAGAAGAACTTCGACGTATTCAACATAAGCATGGGATACTTCATTGACAATTTCCAAGATAATTTTCCTGGAGCACCATAACTGTATCTAGCCTCCACCCGCGAAAATCCGGCACGCTTGCATTTTTCTTCAATCTCATCTATTCCATACCCATCTCTTACGTGCTCTTCAATAAACGAAGTTTCTCCGTCGTCATGCACGTCACTTCCCCCCATATTGCTGGGTGTGCTGATCAACAACATACCCCCCTTTTTTAGACTCGCGCAATAATTCGTAAGCACTTGAACGTCTTCTTCAATGTGCTCCATGACATCTACACATAAGACCAAATCAAATTTTTCGGGCTGAACGAAGGTCACCAAATCGCCCACTTCAAACATCACTTGCTGCTTTCCCAATTTGATAAAAAACCCGTTGCAATCTGCAACCTGTTCCTCTTTCACATCAACCGCTAAAATCTGAGCCTGTTTGAATTTTTTACTCATCCAAAAAGTGTACTGACCAAACCCAGATCCCGCATCGAGAATGTTTTTCACATCATTGAAATTTAATTTCTTTAACTCACTTCGAATGTGCCATGAACGGAGTAAAAGCACATCAAGAAGAAAATAAAAAACCTTTCGCAAAAAAGGCGTGGAATTGAAAACTGAACCGAGAGAGCGTTTAATGGGATCGTATTGCATGGCTTTTACTTCTTCAATAGATTGTCAATGGTTTCAAAATAATCCAAAGAATCATCAATGTAATACTGCAGTTCCGGAACCTTTCTCATCTGCTTTCCCACTTTCAAACCCAATGCACGCTTTACCGAAGAATGATTGGTCTTGAGCCCCTTCAATGCGTTCTCCTTTTTTTCGGAAGGAAATACACTAATATAAACCTTCGCCAAACTTAAGTCAGGCGCAACTCTTACTTGTGTTATAGTAACCATAAGACCTTCAACCCATTCGTGAGCATGCTGCTGAAATAAGACAGACAACTCACGCTTCATGAGTGAAGCAAATTTTTCTAAACGCACACTTGCCATGTGGCAAAGGTAATGTTTTAAGTTTGCACTATGCTTTCTTCCATTCAAATTCGGCAAGGTCAAAAATCTGACATCCCCCAAACGCTGGGATTAATTCGTGAATTAGCCTCATACGAACGCGCAGCTCATGAGGTCACAGTGAACGAGTCAGAAATGAATACCTGGTTCGAAAAAGGAATATATTCTTTCTTCGTTGCTGAAAAAAATCAAGAAATCATAGGCATTTCGCTATACTACATTCGCTACAGCACCTGGAAAGGACCCATGTTGTATTTGGAAGACATTGTTGTCAAGGAAGAATTTCGCAGAAACGGCATAGGTGGTTTATTGTTCGAAGCCACTGCCAACCATTGCCTAGATTGCAACTATTACGGAATGACCTGGCAAGTCCTAGATTGGAACACCCCAGCCATAGCATTTTATAAAAAATACAACAGCGAAATATCTACCGAATGGTATAACGGTAGATTAACTTCGCTTCAAATGAGAGAGGCCAAATGGAGAAAATAACTGTGCATAAATTTGGAGGAGCCTCTGTAAAAGATGCGGCTTCTGTGCGAAATGTGGGCCAATTGGTATCAACACTACCTGGAAAAAAAATCATCATTGTATCGGCAATCGGCAAAACAACCAATGCTTTAGAGAAAATCATTGATTTGCGATGGAACAACTTACCCGTTGAGTCAGAGTTGAATCAAATTTTCGCTCTTCATGAATCCATTTCCAACGAGCTAAGCCTGGAACAAAATCTGTGGAAAAATCATTTTTCAGAACTAAAAGCCACACTTTCAAAAGAGAAATCAAATCTGTATGACGAAGCTTATGACGAAATCATTGGTTTCGGAGAATTGCTCTCAACACAGATTATATCAGAACACTTCAACCAAATTCAGATTGAAAACACCTGGATTGATAGTGCCCAATTTGTAAAAACAGACTACAGATATCGCGATGCACGCATTGATTGGGAAGCCTCGCAACAAGCATTCAACTATATTCCAGATTTTCAAACACTCATTGCTCAAGGTTTCATTGGCAGTACTCCTACCAATCAAAGAACCTCTTTGGGAAGAGAAGGTTCAGATTTTTCTGCAGCCATTGCTGCTTTTTTAAGCAACGCAATTTCAGTAACCATTTGGAAAGATGTGCCCGGCTTGTTGAATGGTGATCCGAAATGTTTTACACCTACTCACTTACTTGAAGAAATATCATTCAGAGAAGCGGTTGAACTCGCCTATTACGGAGCAAGTGTTATACATCCTAGAACTGTAAAACCCTTGCAAAACAAGAATATTCCATTGTATATAAAGTCTTTCCTTCACCCCGAAGGAAAAGGAACAACAATACACGAAAAAGAATCGAATGACCGTTCGGTTTCTTCTTATATTTTGAAACAAAATCAAACGCTGATTTCCATTGCAACCAAAGACTTTAGTTTTGTTGTTGAGGATAACTTAACAGAAATTTTCTCAGTTTTCAGTCATTTAGGAATTCACGTGCACATGATGGAAAACTCTGCATTGAATTTTTCGGCATGTGTGGCTTGTAGTGAAGAAAAAATAAAGGCGCTCATTGATCAATTGCCCAAATTTCACATCCGATACAATACCAATTTGGCCATTTTAACCATTCGTCATCCGAACAAAATGGTAGTTGATCAGTTATTACAGCACAAAGAGATTTTAATGGAGCAGCGCAACAGGTCAACCGCCCGTTATGTTGTTCGAGGAAAATGGATTTTACCTGAACCCGTGAAAGTATGAAAATCTATACAAAAAAAGGAGACGACGGAACCACCATGTTATTGGGTGGAACACGCCTTCCAAAACACCATATTCGTATTGCAGCATACGGCGATATTGACGAATTAAACTCAGTACTGGGTCTTGTTGCTGATACATTTTCAACCTATAAAAATGAAATAAGAGAAATTCAAAATCATCTTTTCATAGTTGGAAGTCACTTTGCAACAGAACCTGAACAAGCAACGAAAATTCAACTTCCCGCGCTTCCACCAACCGCAATTGCAGCTTTGGAAAAGTCTATTGACATGCAAACTCAGCTTCTTCCCGAATTGAAACATTTTATTTTGCCGGGAGGTCACACCACCGTTTCTTTCATTCACCTTGCCCGAACAACATGCAGACGAGCGGAAAGAACTGCCACGGCACTCAGTGAGTTAAGCGTTGTTCAACCTGAGCACATTGCATACATCAACAGACTTTCAGATTACCTGTTCACGCTTGCGCGAACCGCAGCTCAAGAACTAGGTGCCGAAGAGGTCAAGTGGATCCCCGAAAAAATGTAATTATTTCTTTTCTGAAATGAGTTTACCGCTGTTGTAAACACTTTGCTTTATGATATTACCTTGTTCGTCAAAATCGCAGAAGACGCCGTTCTCTTTGCCCTTGACGTAATATTGCTTGCTCTTTATTTTTCCGTTCGGGTAATAATATTTCCATTCCCCATCTTCCAACGATTTCTTGTAACAACCTTCCCATTCCATTTTACCGCTCGGATAAAAAACTTCTTCTTTTACAATTTCTCCATTGGGTTTCATGTATACCACAACATAAGGATTGCCATTGGGATGTTTACGTGCAACATCGCGAATGGTGTTACCGGGTTGCTGCCCTTGTGAATCGTGCATGAAAACAAGACTACACAATAGACAAATGAATGCCGCTATTTTATTCCGAATCTGCATAGAGCAAATATTTTTTTCTCAGTTCTTTATACGAATTTAAATCATCTTGCCAAGTCTTCCGAATTTCATCTTCACTCATACCTTTTATAACCTGTTCACGTACGTTCTTCGTTCCCGCAAGCTTATCAAAAAATTGCGGTGAATTGAAAAATTTCTCTTCGCCAGGAAATGCCTGAAACATGATTAATAGCCATTTCAAATCAAGCTGATTGACTGAAATTTCATTGCGCTTAATTTCAAGTCCCCTGCACGTTTGGTTCACGTATGGCGGGTTTGTAGAGACTCCCGGAATGTTTTTCGGATTAAATGTCATGGTTCCATTCATATAACCCGGATAACCAATACGCTCAAAAGGTTTCGAAGTACCTCTTCCCACACTTACAACGGTTCCCTCAAACCAACATAAAGAAGGATAAGCCAAAATAGCGGTTTCCGACTTTAAATTCGGAGAAGGAGGTATAGGCAATTGATAGCGAAACCCATGGTAATAATTGCTACATGGCACAACTGTTAGTTTGCAGGTTTGCTTTGTTTTCAACCAGCGCTCACCTACAATCATTTGTGCCAATTCACCCAAGGTACACCCGTGAACAATTGGAATTGGATGCATGCCCACCAAAGAATACAACGTTGTATCATGCATGACTGGACCATCTATGTAATGGTCATTCGGATTTGGACGATCCAAAACAACAACATCTAAATTATTCTCAGCTGCTGCTTCCAAAATATAATGCATGGTTGACAAATAGGTGTAAAAGCGAACACCTACATCTTGCATATCAAACAACAGCACATCTATATTTTTCAAATCGGCAGCGCTTGGCTTCATGTTTTTTCCATAAAGCGAGCGAATGGGAATTCCCGTTTTCTTGTCAACTTCATCTTTCACGTGATCGCCATTGCCCTTATTTCCGCGAAAGCCATGCTCGGGCCCAAATATTTTTACCACTTGAATACCCGACTGTTTCAATGTATCTACCAAATGAACTTGCCCAACTGTAGACGTTGGATTAGCAACTAAACCAACCCTTTTATTTCGAAGTAAAGGAAAATAAATTTCGGTACGCTCAGCCCCTAAACGCATTTGGCAAGAGGCTGACATGAATACACAGACTGTAAAAATGCTAATTAAAAAACGCATGAATCAAAAGTTGTAAAAAAGAAAACGAAAAACAATGCCGAAAAAAGAAGTTAGTAACTATTGTCTGTGCAAGTAGTAACTTTGGACCATGTGCTTGCCTTTATCCTTGTCTGCCTTTCTAGCGAAAAGAATGATTCGCGTGAAAGACAACAACCGAATTTCAAAACCTATTGTTCGTATAGCAACTGCTGGTGTTGCTGTAGGAATGATACTCATGATCTTGGCACTTTCCATAGTCAAGGGATTTCAACAAGAAGTTCGAAATAAAGTCATAGGATTTGGCGGACATTTTCAAGTTGTTTCCAATGGAGATAACGCTGCGAATGAATCTGTACCATTGGTGTATGATCAAAAAATTATTTCAAGTCTTGAAAAAATACCCGGTGTAAAAAAAGTGAGTGTATTCGGACAAAAACCTGCAATTGCTGAAACCAAAAAAGGAATAGCCGGAGTTGTTGCTAAAGGAATAACAGCGCAATATGACACCACGTATTTGCATCAAATTCTAACTCAAGGAAGATTGCCAAACATGCAATTGCCAGAGGACACCTTGCCGAAAGCGGAAATTATCTTATCCGAATTTTTAGCCAACAGATTGGCACTGCAAGTTGGTGAGAAAATGGCTCTATACATTGTAAACGGGGAAGATGACATACAACAGCAAACCTTTACGCTAAGCGGAATTTACAAAACAGATTTGGAAGATTATGACGAGAAATTTGTTTTTTGTCATTTGGCATTTCTGCAACAATATAGCGGATGGGGAGTTCAAGGACAAATCGTCATTGATACGGTAAGTGTACCTGGAATTCCAATTGTTAAAGCGGTCGCTTTTGGCAATAAAAATGAATTCAATTTGCGTTGGTTGAATGGTGAATCAGCTAAAGATCCATTTCTTCTAACACAAGGAAAAGACACCACTTTGACCTTAATCACCTCGGCAACAAATATCCTTTCTGACACTACACAAGCGCATGTGGTGTGGGAAAACAATAGGCCCAAATGGACCTACTCAAACCTTCGAGGTAGCGAAAAAAACTACATCGGCGGTTATGAAATTCAAGTCGATGATTATGAAAAATTAACGCTACTCATTGATCCAATATGGGAAGCTCTTCCGTATGATTTATTTCTAATTCCATTGACCGATCGCAATCCTGAAATTTTCTCATGGCTGGAAATGCTCGACATCAATGTCATTATCATCATAGTACTCATGGTGGTCCTGTCTATTGTTAATATGACCTCAGCATTACTCATCTTAATCTTAGAGAGACAACGTTTCATTGGCATATTAAAAACCTTAGGAGCGGCAAACAGCATGTTATTGAAAGTCTTTTTGTATCAGGCTATTTGGATTATTGGAATAGGTTTATTGGTTGGAAATGCGCTGGGATTTGGGATTGCTTATATACAAATGAAAACAGGTTGGGTAACACTAGATCCGGCTAACTACTACGTATCAAAAGTCCCCATTCAATTGGACTTTGAGTTAATTGGAATGATTAATTTAATCACTATTGGTATTTGTGCATTGGTTATGATTTTACCATCTCTGTACGTTTCGACCATTCAACCTGCAACCGCCATTAAAAAAGACTAAACATATCTTTGCGTTATGAAATATTACGAAAACATACTTGGAACCATTGGTAACACGCCAATGGTAAAATTGAATCACGTGGTGAAAGAGGTTCCTGCATTGGTCCTTGCTAAAATTGAAACAACCAATCCAGGTAATTCCATTAAAGATCGAATGGCTTTGAAAATGATTGAAGATGCCGAAAAATCAGGTAAATTAAAACCAGGCGGAACAATCATTGAAGGTACCTCAGGAAACACGGGAATGGGACTAGCCATTGCCGCAATTATTAAAGGATACAAATGCATTTTTACCAGCACAGACAAACAGAGTAAAGAGAAATTTGATGCGCTTCGTGCATTGGGAGCTGAGGTTATAGTTTGTCCAACAGATGTTGATCCCGAGGATCCAAGATCATATTACAGTGTATCTTCAAGATTAGAAAAAGAAGTGCCGAACAGTTGGAAACCGAATCAATATGACAACCCGAGCAATGCTCAAGCCCATTATGAATCTACCGGTCCGGAAATTTGGGATCAAACAGATGGAAAAATTACGCACCTTGTTGTTGGAGTTGGAACAGGCGGAACAATTTCAGGTACAGCGAAATTTCTGAAAGAAAAAAATCCGAACATCTGCGTCATCGGTATTGACACCTACGGTTCCGTTTTTAAGAAATACAAAGAGACCGGAATTTTCGACAAAGATGAAATTTACCCATACGTGACCGAAGGCATTGGGGAAGATTTTTTACCCGAAAATGTTGACTTCAACCTCATTGATCAATTTGAAAAAGTAACAGATAAAGATGCTGCTTTGATTCAAAGACGCATAGCCAAAGAGGAAGGTATTTTTGTTGGAAATAGTGCTGGATCTGCCATCTCAGGGGTACTTCAATTGAAAGACAAATTCAAGCCTACAGATGTAGTTGTAGTCATTTTCCACGACCATGGCACAAGATACTTAGGTAAAATGTACAATGATGAATGGATGAAGATGAAGGGCTGGATCTAATTTCTTACTTCGAATGTGTTGATATGACACTTTCAATAATTGAAACACATTGCTCCATCTCTTCACGTGTAATGCACAACGGCGGTGCGAAACGTATAATATTTCCGTGTGTAGGTTTGGCTAATAAACCGTTCTGTGCTAAATCCACACAAATATTCCACGCTTGTTCGCTATCTTCCGTATTATCAATTACAACGGCATTCAATAAACCTCTGCCTCGAACTTTAGTAATTAACGGATAGCGTTCCTGTATACGTTCCATCTCACTTCTGAAAAACACGCCCAACTCTTCTGCATGCTCTGCCATTTTCTCATCGCGAAGAACTTCCAAAGCTGCAGTAGCTACTGCACATGCCAAAGGATTTCCACCATATGTGCTGCCATGTTCGCCCGGTTTAATGGTAAGCATTACTTCATCATTTCCCAAAACCGCACTAACCGGTAATACACCACCCGAAAGGGCCTTTCCTAGAATTAGTAAATCTGGTTTTATATTTTCGTGATCACATGCAAGTAATTTGCCCGTTCTTGCAAGTCCCGTTTGAACCTCATCTGCAATCATAAGCACCTTGTATTGGCTACACAAGGCACGAACACCTTTCAAATAACCTTCATCTGGAACAACAACCCCCGCCTCTCCTTGAATAGGTTCAAACATGAATCCTGCTATGTTTGGATCCGATGACAAACACTGCTCTAAGGCTGTCAAATCATTGTACGGAATTCTCAAGAAACCTTCTACATATGGACCAAATCCAGCGTAACTACTTGGGTCATTCGATGTAGAAATTGCGGCTAATGTTCTTCCCCAAAAATTGCCATCAACAAACACAATCTTCGCCTGATTATCTGCAATTCCTTTCACCTTATACCCCCATCTACGTGCGAGTTTTACCGCCGTTTCACCCCCCTCAACACCCGTATTCATGGGTAGCACTTTATCATATCCGAAGTAAGAAGTAATGAACTTCTCATAGACTCCCAATTCACTGTTGTAAAACGCACGCGATGTAAGTGTTACCCGCTGCGCCTGATCTGTTAAGGCTTGAATAATCTTCGGATGACAATGGCCTTGATTCACCGCGCCATAGGCAGACAGAAAATCAAAATATTCTTTCCCTTCTATATCCCACACCTTCGCACCTTTTCCTTTGGCAATAACCACGGGGATTGGATGATAGTTGTGTGCACCATATTTATCTTCCAAGGCCATGGCCTCCTGTGAGGTAAGATTTGTAATCATATTCATGAAGTTTGGGCAAATGTAACGCGAGAATGTTGTACTTTTGCACTCGAAAAATTAAGTACTATGTCAGGAAATCGCACATTCACTATGATTAAGCCCGATGCTACGACAGCGGGAAACACCGGTAAAATTTTAGATAAAATTATCGAATCCGGATTCGCCATTCGCGCAATGAAATGGACTCAACTGTCAAAAGAAGATGCGTCTCGTTTCTATGAAGTTCATAAAGAACGTCCGTTTTACGGCGAATTGGTAGAATACATGACCAGTGGTCCAATTGTAGCCGCCATTCTCGAAAAAGACAATGCAGTTGAAGCGTTCCGCAACTTAATTGGAGCTACGGATCCTTCAAAAGCAGAAGAAGGAACTATCCGTAAAATGTTTGCGAAAAGCATTGCAGCAAATGCTGTGCACGGTTCAGACAGCGATGAAAACGCTGCCATTGAAGGTGCATTCTTCTTCTCATCTCGCGAACAAGCGTAATTGTTTACAAACTTTCAAAATCTTCGGGAGTTCGC
>JBJTWB010000060.1:0-2506 GCA_046081505.1 Bacteroidota bacterium
TCGAGACATGGTTCCGCCCATCTTTTGAAGTATGAGACACTAGCCTCTTCATGATTTTTTCTTTGAAATAAAAATCCAGAGTCATGAAAAAGTGCAGCTATTTTCAGTGCATTCAAATTTTCTCCTTCAACACCCTCACGCTCAGCAATTGCAATAGACTCTAAGATTACATCGAGTGTATGACGAGCATCATGATACAAATAGTTTTCCGACAATTTGGTTTTCAAATCGGTCATCACTTGGTCGTAAACACTTGAATAAAACGCTTCAAAATTCATAAACATCCACTTAGATCAGACAAAGTTAAATCAAGTTTAAGTCTGAACCACGCTTTACAAAACTTTCCTACTTTTAGGCACCATAAAATTGAAATGAAAATAAATCGAATACTCATACCTTGTGATTTAAAAGAGGAGAGCTTCAACGCCCTGAATCATGCGGCTTTCATAGGCAAAGAAGAAAATGCAGAACTCATCTTATTGCACGTAGTAACAAATGAAAAACATTGTGCAGAAGCCAAAATCGAATTGCAAGCTTGGGCTGAACAGTTACAGCAAGGTTATCTGGGCATGGTGAAGACTTTAATCGAAGTTGGTGATTTCATTGAATTAATTACACAAGTTGCTACCAGAGAAAATTGCGAGCTCGTAGTTATGCCTACTCATGGCATGCGAGGAATGCAGCGTATCACCGGAAGTTTAGCACTGAAGGTAGTAAGCGAAGGACATCTTCCATTTATAGTTGTGCAAAAACGTGCGGTACGTGAGCATGGATATAAAAAAATGGTCATTCCAAATTCAGATAGACCAGCCTTACTTGAAGAACTAGCGATTTTTACAAGTCTTGCAAAACATTTTACCTCTGAGGTTCACTTGGTTGTGCGTAAAGAAAATGATTCACACGAAATTCAAACATTTGAAGCTGTGCGCAATGCATTCGAAAAAGCCGGAATTTCATTGCAGATTCACTTCGAATCGCACATTGCATCTTTCGCAAAGCACGTTGCGAATTACGCCGCTGCCGTAGATGCAGATATCATTTGTGCAGTTAATTTCTCCTATGAATACTTGTATACTCTGTTTCCAAGAACAGAAGAAGAGGACTTAATATACAACGAAGCACAAATACCGGTTTTACTTGTTACTCCTCAACAAAGTGAAAACGCACAATATTTCATACCCATGTGGCATTAAAAAAAAGAATATGCATAATCAAGAACCATTTTTGCGCAGTAAGTGGTTGAAGCGCAATAAAAGTTTGTCAAAACGAAATTAAAACGTATATTTGCCGCTCGATTTTCCGTTAAGGGAATCTCGGGGTGTAGCGTAGCCCGGTATCGCGCCTGCTTTGGGAGCAGGAGGTCGTAGGTTCGAATCCTGCCACCCCGACAAAGAAAAGACAACTGATTTTGTGTGGTTGTCTTTTTTTTTGACAATATGATCTCGTAGCTCAGCTGGATAGAGCATCTGCCTTCTAAGCAGACGGTCAGGGGTTCGAATCCCTTCGGGATCACGAAGAGACGAAAAAGTCCTCAACGCAAGTTGAGGATTTTTTGTTTGTAGCAATTCGCTCAAGTTCATTTGAGGGCGAATGGATACGAACAATGAAATTCTTTTCTGTTATTATCTTGTGACTACAATATGTCCTACATAAATCTTGGCATCCATCGTGAAGAATTGAACTTCAACTCGATAAACATACACGCCATCTTCAACATAATAAAGTCCACGGTCCTTGTCTGCTATCCATACTGGATTTAATTCATTCGATTCGAATACAACATCTCCCCAGCGATTAAGAATTATGGTTTTTACTGCTGAAGCATTTTGAATCTCTGGAATCCAAAAATCATTTATCCCATCATTATTGGGAGTAAAAGCATTCGGAATGTAAATAGATGAAAATTCACAAGGAACAATATTGATGATGGATTCAACATTTTCAGATTGACAACCTTGAATTGTTGTCAATTGCATGTTAATGTAATGGTATCCCTCTTGGAAATTTGACCAATCCACATTTAAAACAGAAGAACTGTTAGTCTGTAATTCACCATCTATCCACCAAGTACATGCACCATTGAAACTGCTATTCAAACTATAGCTAGCTATTAAATCATTTGAATTACACAAATCGAAAAGATTATCGCCATCCGCTAAAATACCAGCTATGATTGGGCTACCATCTTGTATGGTAACGCTTGTGCTTGCTGTGCAGCCATTGGCATCCGTAATGGTGTAGTTCGTTGTTCCAGAACCTACACTAAACGTTCCAGTTCCAGTATAAGGTAAGGTTCCACCACTTCCAACCACACTAACCGTGGATTGACCACCCGAACACAAAATCGCAGTGGAGCTTGAGCTGGCCAACAAAGGTGTAGGACTTGTAATGGTAACGCTTGTGCTTGCTGTGCAGCCATTGGCATCCGTAATGGTGTAGTTCGTTGTTCCAGAACCTACACTAAACGTTCCAGTTCCAGTATAAGGTAAGGTTCCACCACTTCCAA
>JBJTWB010000061.1:0-12155 GCA_046081505.1 Bacteroidota bacterium
AAAGGAATTTGAATTACTCTTACTCTTATCAAGCGCTCCAGGTCGCGTTTTCACCAGAGAAAATATCTTAAACACCATATGGGGAAATGATGTTATTGTAGGTGACAGAACCATTGACGTGCACATTCGGAAACTTCGTGAAAAACTTGGTGACGATTTATTTAAGACAATTAAAGGAGTTGGTTATAAATTCGAAGCGTGAAGCTGAGAACTCCAAAACAAATTGCATTCATCTCTACCCTCGTCATTGTTCTTCCATTGGCGGTCATGTATTTTTTAATTGCCTATTTGCTAGAAAGGGATTTCGAAATTCAACTACTGCTCCTTTTTATAATTTTAGCGTCGAGCATTTCCTATTTCGTAATCTCGAGATACATTGAAAAATTCATATACAGTAAAGTAAAAATCATCTACAAAACCATTCACTCTTTCAAAAGTCAAGGTGAAAAAAATCAACTTGAAATGAGTTCTGATGTTTTAGGAGAAGTAAACGATGATGTTGCTGAATGGGCGAATGAGAAAATCAAAGAAATCAAAGAACTTCAGAGTAAAGATGATTTTAGAAAAGAATTTGTTGGAAATTTATCGCATGAATTGAAAACTCCACTTTTCAGTTTACAGGGCTACCTCGAGACTTTACAAGACAATCCGAATCTAGATATTGAAGTACGTGATCGCTTTCTGGAAAGGGCATTACAAAGCAGTGAGCGACTTTCAGTTTTGGTTGCAGATTTAGATGAGATTTCGAAATTAGAAAGTGGAAATGTGCCACTTCAATTGTCGCGTTTCGAATTGATAACCTTAGCTAAAGAGATTACAGATTCGCTAGAGAAATCTGCCAGTAAAAATTGCATTCAGCTCTTCGTTAAGTCCGAACCGAATCAAGAAATTTGGGTATTGGCAGATCGAAAAAGAATAGCACAAGTGTTGAGCAATTTAGTAGTGAATAGTATCAACTATGGACAACTAAATGGTACAACCAAGATCCGATTTTACGACATGAATGATACCATCCTTGTTGAAGTAGCTGACAATGGAATTGGAATCAGTAAAGAGCACCTTCCTCGTCTTTTTGAGCGTTTTTACAGAGTAGATAAGAGTAGATCAAGGCACGAAGGAGGTTCTGGACTTGGACTTGCCATTTGTAAGCATATTATTGAAACACACAACCAGACTATTAGTGTGCGCAGCACAGAAGAAGTTGGAAGCACCTTTGCCTTCACGCTGCAAAAAGCATAATCTTTTTTTGTTCTGAGCCGAGCGAATTACTTTTGCCCTCGCCTCGGGGAAATCATTCTCGGGGCTAAATACATTTATGGCCATAGCATTTCATTCTTTTTGGAGATCTGATTCCGAGTTGATTCAAACTGAACTTCAAACATTTTCAAAATTGTTTTTAAAAGGTTTAACGGGTTCTTCTACAGCAGGTCTTTGTGCAGCACATTTCGATTTTCAAAAACAAAATATTTTAGTGGTTTGCGAAGACAAGGAACGTGCTGCCTACTTCATGAATGACCTTCAAAGCTTTTTGTCCATTTCGTCAGAAGATTCGCATTCCCCATTGCTTTTCTTTCCAAGAACTGCCCGTATTGCGTACGAAATAGAACAAACTGAAAATGCGAACATTGCCACTCGAACGGAAGTCTTGAAAAAAATAGAGCAAGCCACAAAACCACTCATAACCATCACGTACGCCGAAGCTCTTTTTGAAAAAGTCATAGCTAGAAAAGAACTCCAATCCAGGACAATTTTGTTTGAAGTTGGCTCGAATTATAACATGGATCAACTTGATGAAATGTTCCAAAATATCGAATTCGAAAAAGTAGATTATGTTTTTGAACCCGGCCAATACGCTATACGTGGCGGAATTTTAGATGTCTACTCATATAGTTTTGAATTTCCTTTTCGTATTGAGTTTTTCGACACCGAAATTGAGAGCATTCGAAAATTCGATCCAACAACACAATTGTCTGTTGCGAAAATGACCAAGGCGGTAGTTGTGCCCAACACGAAAAAAATTCATTTGGAAGAGACACGCGTTTCACTCTTGGATTTCATGAATGACGACACCCTAATTTGGGTTGAAAACACAGATTTATTGTTAAAAAAATTAGACGTTGAATTCGAGAAAGCCGAGGTTCGGTTTGAACGGCTTAGACCTGAACTTCAGCATACTCCACCCCACGAATTGTTCTGTACCAAACATGCCATTTATCAGAGTTTAAAACAAAAAAAGGTTCTTGAATTTGGTGATGCCAGACATTTCATTGAATCGGTTATTGAGTTTGACCTGACACCACAACCTAGTTTTAATAAAAATTTCGAGATGCTTCACCAACATTTCGAAAACCTCAGAAAACAAGGCTATAAGATCTTTTTGGTTGCTGGTCAAACGAAACAGCTTGAGCGTGTTGAGCAGATATTCAATGATAAACAATTCGTTCAAAACTATGAAGCTCAGATATTAGAAATTAGTTCAGGCTTTATTGATAACCAGAAAAAAATAGGGATTTATACGGACCATCAAATTTTTCAACGCTACCATCGCTTCAAATTGAAAGAAGGGTTTTCAAAAAATAAAGAGGCCCTTACTTTAAAAGAAATTCTTGCACTGCAACCCGGCGATTATGTGGTGCATATTGATCACGGTGTTGGACAATTCAGCGGGTTACAAAAAATTGATGTCAACGGCAAAGAACAAGAGGCCATTCGATTAACCTACAAGGGAGGAGATATTTTATACGTAAGCATACATTCACTTCACAGAATAAGCAAATACAGCGGAAAGGAAGGTGCAGTTCCAAGTATGGATAAATTGGGTAGCAATGCCTGGCAAAATCTAAAACGTAAAACCAAGAACAAAGTCAAAGAAATTGCCTTTGATCTCATTCAATTGTATGCAAAAAGAAAGTCTACGAAGGGACATGCTTTTCAACCCGACGGATTCATACAAACCGAACTTGAGGCATCTTTTATGTATGAAGACACTCCCGATCAATTGAAAGCAACAAAAGCCGTGAAGGAAGATATGGAATCACCATCGCCCATGGATCGCCTAATCTGTGGTGATGTGGGTTTTGGGAAAACTGAAATTGCAATTCGAGCAGCTTGCAAATCTGCTAGTGAGGGAAAGCAGGTTGCGGTGCTTGTGCCAACAACCATTCTATCCATTCAACATTACAAGAGTTTCAAGAATAGATTAAAAGATTTCCCTATTCGTATCGATTACATTAATCGATTTAAGTCATCGAAAGAACAAGCTTCCACTTTAGAATTAGTGAAAAATGGAAAGGTTGATATTCTAATCGGCACACATGCCATTTTGAGCAAAAAAGTAGAGTTCAATGATTTAGGACTAATGATTATAGATGAAGAGCAGAAATTTGGAGTTGCCGCTAAGGATAAATTAAAAACGTTCAGAGCCAATATTGATACTCTCACATTAACAGCAACGCCTATACCCAGAACGCTCCAATTCTCGTTAATGGGTGCCCGAGATTTGAGTATCATTCAAACCCCACCACCAAACCGAATACCTGTTCGGACAGAATTACTTTCTTTCAATGAAGAAATTATTCGTGACGCTGTGAGCTATGAGGTACAGCGAGGCGGACAAGTCTTCTTTGTGCACAATCGTGTTCAAAATTTACCTGAAATGGCGGGGTTAATTCAACGCGTATGCCCCGATGTACGCATTGGTTTTGCTCACGGTCAATTGAGTGGGGAAAAATTAGAAGAGGTAATGACCGGATTCATAGAAGGGGAATTTGATGTTTTAGTAAGCACGGCAATTGTAGAAAGTGGAATAGACATTACAAATGCGAACACCATTATCATCAATGATGCACAAAATTTTGGAATGAGTGATATTCATCAACTCAGAGGACGTGTGGGAAGAAATAACAAACAAGCATTTTGTTATATACTGGTGCCAAGTGTTCTGCATATGACAGATGACGCACGAAAGCGGCTCACGGCCATTGAACAATTTTCCGACCTAGGATCAGGTATGCATATTGCCATGCGTGATTTAGATATTCGGGGCGCAGGAAATTTATTGGGCGGAGAACAGAGTGGTTTTATAAATGATCTCGGATTCGAAACGTATCAGAAAATTCTTGATGAAGCCATTTCAGAATTGAAACAAGAACATTTCAAAGAACTCGCAGACGAAGAGATGAAAAAAAATGCATCATTCGTGAAAGAGACTATACTTGAAACCGATTTTGAATTACTGATTCCAGATGAATACGTTGGAAATATATCGGAACGGATTAACCTATACAAAACGCTTGATGAATTAGAAAACGAAGAGGAAATAATACAATTCAAAGCGTCACTAGAAGATCGATTTGGTGATATTCCGTACCAGGTAAATCAACTAATCGACACCATGAGACTGCGCTGGATAGCAAGTGAAATTGGCATGGAAAAATTAGTTCTAAAAAGCGGGAAAATGATTGGTTATTTCATTTCAAAGCAAGACTCACCTTTTTATCAGTCCGAATCCTTTACACGCATTTTGGAATTCATTAAACTCAACCCACATGCTGGGAAAATGTATGAAAAAGAAGAAACACTTCGTATTTCATTTTCTGATGTTACAAAGCTTACTCGAGCACATCAACTTTTAGCCGCACTCAAAAATGGATCTAAATTGAGTTAATTCGAATCCGTATTACCTTTGCCCACCTTCAATTTATTATGAATACTTCAAAAGTTCGCGTTCGTTTCGCACCTAGTCCAACCGGCCCTTTGCACATGGGTGGAGTTAGAACTGCTTTGTACAATTATTTATTCGCTAAAAAACATGGCGGAGATTTTTTATTGCGCATTGAAGACACTGACCAAACGAGGTACGTGCCAGGCGCTGAAGATTATATTGTAGAGGCTTTAAAGTGGTGCGGCATTGAACCGAATGAAGGAGTTGGATACGGTGGTGATTGTGCGCCATATCGTCAAAGTGAACGCAAGCCCATGTATAAAGACTATGCTTTGGAATTAATAAATAAAGGATGGGCCTATTATGCTTTTGATACCCCTGAAGAATTAGACACCATTCGAAAGCAAGCTGAAGCGGCAAAAATGCCAAATTGGCAATACAATAGCATTTCCCGCATGACCATGAAAAACTCATTAACGCTTCCGGCAGATGAGGTTGAGTCAAGAATACAACAGGGTGACCCTTTTGTTATTCGATTCAAAATGCCAAGAAACGAAGAAGTTCGTTTTCAAGATATCATCAGAGGATGGGTCGTTTTTTCTACAAATGAGCTTGACGATAAGGTGTTATACAAATCAGATGGCATGCCAACTTACCATCTTGCCAATATTGTTGATGATCATACCATGTCTATCACACACGTCATTCGTGGAGAGGAATGGTTACCTTCTGCTCCCTTGCACGTGATGATGTATAGAGCATTTGAATGGGAAGCACCATTATTTGCCCATTTGCCGTTAATATTGAAGCCCGATGGAAATGGAAAATTAAGCAAACGTGATGGCGATCGACTTGGATTCCCCGTTTTCCCATTGGAATGGAAAGATCCTGAAACCGGCAATATTTCAAGTGGCTATCGCGAAATGGGATATCTCCCAAAAGCATTTCTGAACATGCTTTTATTGCTGGGTTGGGCTCCAAGTAACAACCAAGAAATTTTCACTTTAGAAGAAATGATCGAAACGTTCTCATTGGAACGCATTGGAAAATCAGGTTCTAAATTCGACCCAGAAAAAACAAAGTGGTTCAATCAACAGTACCTGCGAAACATGCCTCGCAGAGCCTTGGCAGAGATGATACTTCCAACAGCGAAGGAAAGAGGCTACGATGTATGTGTTGAATACATGGAAGGTGTTGTTGAGCTCATGCTTGAAAGAGCCGTTTTCCCGATTGATTTGCTTGATGGCACATACCTCTTCGAAGATCCAAAATCATACGATGAAGAAGCTGTATCCAAAAAATGGAAAAAAGAGGAATCGGGTCAAATTCTATCGGATTGGTCCTTAAAATTACAATCGTTAGAAACGTTCAACGTAGAGTCTATTGAAGTAGCTATGAAATCTTTTCTAGCTGAGAAAAACCTAGGAATGGGTCAAGTTATGCCGCTTTTCCGTATTGCTCTGACAGGGGTATTAACTGGTCCTGGCGCCGCTCAAGTAGCTGCGTTGTTAGGAAAAGAATTCGTTATTCCGCGTATCGAAAAATGCATTGAAACTCTTGGATAAATGCGCATTCAATTGAATAATATACAGGTTTTTACCAACCATGGTTGCTGGAAAGAAGAAGAGATTATTGGGGGAGAGTTTCGTGTTGATGTATGGATAGACGGACCTTTTGAACAAGCAGCAGCGAATGATGATCTACTGCAAACAGTTGATTATGTTGAGGTGAAAGAAATTGTTTATTCAGAGATGAAGCAACGCGCTAAACTCATAGAAACTGTTCTTGTTCGAATGCATAGCAAAATGAAAATACAGTTTCCTTTGGCCACATTGATTGGCATTCGTGTTACAAAGATCAATGCACCCATGGGAGGCCAAGTTGAAAATGTCAGTGTTGAGATGGAAGGTTAAAGCAATCCTTTCTTCAGCATTTCTTCAGCAATTTGAACTGCATTCGTAGCCGCACCTTTTCTTAAATTATCACTTACAATCCAACAATTGATTGAGTTTTGAGCACTTTCATCTTTGCGGATTCTACCCACAAAAACGTCATCACTCTCAGCAGCATGAATAAGTGGCATTGGGTACTTGTTTAATGTAGGATTATCTAACACCTTCACCCCAGGAAATGCCTCCAGGGCTTGCATGACCTTATTTAATTCCGGATCATGTTCAAATTCAATATTTACAGATTCTGAGTGTCCACCCATTACTGGCACCCGAACAGCCGTTGCGGTAACTGCAATTGAATCTGATTCCATGATCTTCTTTGTCTCCAAAATCATCTTCATCTCTTCCTTGGTGTATCCATTGTCTTGAAATACATCAATCTGAGGGATTAAATTCAAATCAATGGTATAAGCATATGCTGGATTTTCTACTCTATCACCTCTTCTCTCTGTCATGAGCTGATCTACAGCTTGTTTTCCGGTACCGGTTACACTTTGATAGGTTGAAACCACTACTCTTTTTATGGTGTACAAATCATGCAGCGGTTTCAAAACCAAAACCATTTGAATGGTACTACAATTCGGATTCGCTATAATTTTGTTTTGAGATCCAACGGCATGCATATTAATTTCCGGAACAACCAATGGAACATTCGCATTCATGCGCCATGCCGAGCTATTATCAATTACAACACAATCCCGCTCTGCAAATTTCGGTGCCCATTCTAAACTGGTTTCACCACCTGCTGAAAAAAGGGCAAGTTGAGGTAATTTTTCCAATCCCTGTTGAAGTGTACAAATGGTCCAAGATTTTCCTTGCCATTCCAATTGACTACCCGCACTATTCTCTGAGGCAATAGGAATCAACTCTGCAATGGGAAATTGGCGTTCTGCCAATACCTGTAACATTTTCTGGCCAACCAATCCGGTGGCACCAACTACAGCAACACGCATAAATATTGTTTTCGCAAAACTAATACGTTCAGGCCTTACATTTGGGAGTAAGTTTTTGACATGAAAAAACAAATTATTTTCTTTCTCACTCTGCTGTTCTCGAGTCTTCTTGTAAATTCACAAGTACAAGATTCATTTTCAGATGGAAATTTCACCTCCTCACCCACCTGGTCTGGTTCCTCAAGTCAATTCATTGTGAATGGCGTGCAAGAATTACAGCTCAATGATGTTCTTGCTGGTCAAGCTTTTCTATCTACCTCTAATGCTGCTGCTCCACTATCAAATTGTGAGTGGCGAATTAAAGTGAGGCAATCTTTTGCAGGCAGCGACAACAATCACAGCAGGATTTATTTAATGCATTCCAATGGTGATTTAAGTTTTATAAACGCCACCTCTGGCACACAAGGATTTGGTTATTTTTTAAAATTAGGTGAAGCTGGAAGTACAGATGCAATTACACTCTTTAGAGATGATGGGGCGGCAGGGGTTGTTGAAATTGCAGCAGGAAGCAGCGGACTTATTGCCGGCGCGTTTGAAATTCGAATTCAAGTCTTGAGAGATGCAACTGGTGTTTGGGAAGTGCGGGTAGATCCGAGCGGAGGTGTAAATTTTACTCCAGAAATAAGTGTAAGTGACAACACGTATAATACAACCTCTCATCTCGGAGTTTCATGTCTTTATACTGCATCAAATGCAACAAAATTTTATTTTGACGATGTCTATTGTGGAGCTCCAATACCTCCACCAATTATTAATGTACCGAATGAACGCTCGGTTGTTATCAATGAAATTTACCCCGACCCCTCACCTTCAAATGGATTACCTGATGCTGAATACATTGAACTGTTCAATGCTGATACCGTTGTCTATGATTTAGCCGGTTGGAAACTAGTGAATTCAAATACCGAAAAAATTCTTCCATCGTATCAATTGAATCCTCAGTCATATGTCATTCTTTGTGATGCGGCAAATACACTCTTTTTTCCACAATCAATTGGAATAAGTGCCTTTACTGCGCTTACTAACACAGGGGATAGTCTTACTTTAAAATACACAGACAATACCGTTATTGACCAGGTCACTTACACCATTTCTTGGTATAACGATACAAATAAAGACGATGGCGGTTGGTCCTTGGAATTGATAAACCCTTTTTTGAATTGCACTTCCGGATCGAACTGGACAGCGAGTTCAGATCCAATTGGAGGGACACCAGCAATAATAAACAGCGTTCAAAATACAACGCCTGATACTAGCACTCCGTTTCTCATATCAACGTCTTTGATTAATGCTACAACCGTAGCGCTACTTTTTAACGAAAGTGTAATTCATGTTGATCCTTCGCTATGGACTTGCGCTTCACTAGGTATTTTAACAACTTCAACAAATCCATCAAATGCGAATGAAATATGGATAACCTTCAGTATGCCAATTCTACAAGAAACTTTGTATACATTATCTCACCCTGCCATTGTAGATTGTGAAGGGAATTCAAGTTCTTTTCAAACTGAACTATTCATAGGTAAGACACCGGAAATGGGCGACATTGTTTTTTCAGAAATATTGGCCGATCCTGATCCAACGCTTCCTGGAGGAATTCCTGCAGAATATATTGAGATTTGGAACATCAGTGAACACACCCTTGAAATGCAAGGACTTCGTTTCAATAATGCCACAATAGACTTTCAATTCTTACTTGCACCAAACGCCTATATTACGCTTGGAGATGCTGATAATGCTTTAGCCTTTCTAAGTCTATCAGATAAAATCTTACTGGATAACTTTCCTACCCTGACCAACTCGGGAATGTTCATTGAATTAGCCATTGACACGCTCATTTTGGATAGTCTAACATACTCAATCAATTGGTACGCAGAATCTTCAAAACAAGATGGTGGTTGGTCCTTGGAATTAATCAACCCCAATTTGCCTTGTTTTAACCCCAGCAATTGGGGAGCATCTCTTGCATTCAGCGGAGGTACTCCAAACAGCATCAATTCCATCTATTCCAATTCACCTGATTCCACTCCACCTCAACTTCAATATTTCACATTTCACAACAATATTCTAACTTGTTTCTTTAACGAATTCGTTTCGAATTCATCCAATTCCTTACAAAACTCAATTGCATACACAACAAATCTGACCATTGAAGACTCAACTTTATACCAGCTCAGTGATACAGTATATGATTGCTCTGGTAATTCTTTTGTCTTCACTGTAAAATTTGGAAATGGATTTGAACCACTTTCAGGAGATTTAGTAATCAATGAAGTATTGTTTAATCCATATGAATTTGGTTCTGATTTCGTTGAGTTTGTAAACACAACAAATCACTGTATTGATCTTTTTAATTGTTCATTAGCCGATGATGATGCATCAAACAATGATATCATTTCCAACGCTCATCGTATACTCTTACCTCATGAATACATTGTCTTTACTGAAGATGGGAATGACCTAATCACATATTATCCGTCAACACAAGAGGAAAACATTTTCAAATTAGAAGCAATACCTAGTATGAATAATGATGCAGGAACAATTCAATTTTTGAATGCGAGTGGCGTTCGTATTGATGGTTTGAATTACAATGAAGAAATGCATTTTGATTTATTGAATTCATTTGACGGTGTATCTCTGGAAAGAATCAATTTCAATGCAGCAAGTGATGACGAAACTTCATGGCAAAGTGCATCCTATCTGATTGGATTCGCTACCCCTGGGGCATTAAATTCTCAATATACGTCTGTAGAAAATTCAGGATCGCAATTCAGTTTAAACACTGAAATATTTTCGCCTGACAATGATGGATACGATGACGTTCTCGGAATAATTTATTCTGATTTCCCTGCGGGTTCAGTTGGAAATATAACCATTTACAATGAGAGAGGTATTCGCGTTCGCAGGCTCATGAGGAACGAATATATTGGAACACAAGGCACTCTTTTTTGGGATGGGTTATCAGATGATTCAACCGCATTGAGTATTGGTATTTACCATGTCATCTTCGAGGTATTCCAATCGAATGGAGAGAATATTGAAAAAAAGACAACCTGCGTGTTAGCTAAAAAATAATGCGATCGTACTTCATTCGAATTCCGAAATTGGCAGATAGATTGTTTCCAAAATTGATTTGGAGAGTAAACAGTTCGTGCGTATACCTCACATTCGATGATGGTCCTGATCCGGTTTACACACCCGCTATATTAGAGGTACTTCGATCCTACCAAGTTCAATGTACCTTTTTTCTCATAACCGAAAAGTGTCTCCTTTATCCTGAGTTGGTTCAACAAATCAAAGATGATGGTCATGCCATTGGATTTCATGGACATACTCATCAAGCTTTGAGTGACATGACACAAGATGAACTTAATTCATTGCTTGTCCTGCCAGAAATACTGAAAGATGTTCAATTCTATAGACCCCCTTACGGTAAAATTTCAAATCAACAAATCAAATTATTATCGAATCATTATTCGGTAGTCATGTACTCGTTGGTTATTGGTGATTTTGACATAAAAACAAATCACACCCAATTACTGAAACGCATAAATAAAATAAAACCAGGAGATATTGTGCTTCTTCATGAAAATAAGAAGAGTATAAATTTACTGAAAGATTTATTTATACAATTTCCAGGGAATAAATTCAACTCAATGAATCGAATTAATTGATTCGTTTTTCTTATACTTGCTTCATGAACCTTAAATCAAACCTACTGACCCTTGGGTTATTGTTTTTGTGCGCTCCATTTTTCGCACAAGATTTCATTTCTGTTTCAGGTGTAGTTCTGAATAAAAAAAATAATCAACCCCTTTACGGCGCGTTGGTTCGTTTCGATCAAACTTCATACGGATCGAATACAAATGCAGATGGTGGTTTTAACTTTTCAGCTCCTAGCGGAAAATACACGCTTGTAGTTAATCTTTTAAGCTATAATGAAATTCGAAAAGAAATTAATTTAATCGGACCCATAAGTTTGAAAATCGAGCTCGAAGAAAATACCGAAGATTTAAATCTTGTTGTAGTTTCTGCAGGAAGATATGAGCAAAACATTGGAGAGGTTACTGTGAGTATGGAAGTCATTCAACCCAAATTATTGGAAGATAAGAATGTTGTCAATATCGATGAAATTTTACAACAAACACCGGGTGTTGCAATTGTAGATGATGAACCTCAAATTAGAAGTGGAAGTGGATACAGCTTTGGAGCAGGTAGTCGCGTTCAAGTGCTTGTAGACAATATTCCAATTTTAAGTGGCGACGCAGGAAAACCGTCTTGGGGTTTCCTTCCAACAGAAAACGTATCTCAAATAGAAATTATTAAAGGGGCAAGCAGTGTGCTTTATGGCAGCTCGGCGTTGAGTGGTGTTATTAACTTTAGAACAGCGTATCCAACCGCAATCCCGAAAACCAAACTTACCGTGTATCATGGTATGTATTCCAAACCTCAATCTGAAGAAGGATTTTATTGGGAACGTCAAGGCATGAAAAGTGGAATTAATTTTTCACACTCACAAAAATTTGGAAAACTAGATTTTGTATTTGCATCGAGCATGCAATATGATGACGGACACTTGGGCCC
>JBJTWB010000062.1:0-9645 GCA_046081505.1 Bacteroidota bacterium
TTCGATGGTCCGTTAGACATGCGCATGAATCCGAATCAAGGTGTGTCGGCTGCAGAATGGTTGAATGCAGCGGAGGTGGAGGAAATAGCTACGGTGTTAGGTAGGTATGGAGAAGTTGAACACCCCATGCGAGTAGCACGATCCATCCATGCCAATAAGCCCATTCGCACAACAATGGGTTTAATTGAAGCCTTGAAAGGACTTGAAGGTAGAGGTAAAGCTTCTCAATTTCTTGCACAGGTGTTCCAAGCTTTACGCATGCAAGTGAACAACGAGCTTGCAGTGCTGGAGTCCATGTTGCAGCAAAGCGTTGAAATGCTGAAGTCAAACGGACGCTTGGTGGTGATTAGCTACCATAGCCTTGAAGACCGCATGGTGAAGGAGTTGTTGAGAACAGGAAATGTTCAAGGTGAATTGAAGAAAGATTTTTTTGGAAACATCCAGCGCGAGATGAATCCACTCAAGGCAAAACCCATTTTGCCAACTCAAGAAGAATTGGAAAGAAATAAGAGGTCTCGGAGCGCTAAACTTCGGGTAGGTATAAAAAAATAAAGATGCAAACCGAATGAATATTCATTCGAATTGATATGAAAAAGGAAGAAAACACAGAAAAAAAGAGTTTGTCTTTGCGAGATATTCTAGCAGGAGACTTTCTCACGCGCGATGCACTTATGCGTCAAGCTCCGTTTTTCTTTTTCATTGTAGCGCTTTTCATACTTCAAATCAGTCTTATTTATTATTTCGAAAGTGTTCAAATTGATATCAAAAAGACGAAGGAGAAGTTAAATGATTTGAATTCAGAATATAGCACGAATGCGAGTGAATTGAGTGTCTTATCCCAACATAGCGAGGTCATGGAAGCTATGAAGAGCATTGGCTTGGTTAATTCAGAGACAACGCCATTTATTATAGATGTAGATAGTTTGTTTTTCAAGGAGGTGAAGAAATGAATGAGGTGAAGAACATATCGAAATACATCTATCTTCTGTACATTACATTCTGTATCATTGGTCTGGTCATCTTCGGTAAGGTGCTTTACATTCAAGCAACACCGGGTGAAGAGGCGCGTCAATTGGCTGAAAGGTTCACCATGCGGGTGAATGAAATTCTTCCCGAGCGTGGTCGAATTTTAAGTACCGATGGGGAGCTCTTGGCAACGAGTATTCCAGAGTATGAGATCCGTTGGGATAGTCAAGACGGATTTAATAAGGATTTGTTTCTTTCGAAGTTAGATAGTCTGTGTTCAGGACTTAGTGTGATAGTTGGAAATAGAACAGCTGCTGAACTGAAAGCTGATTTTACATCAGCGTTGGAATCGAAAAGCAGATATTTAAAAGTAGCCGATCACCTGAATTACAACCAGCTTCAAGATTTCAAAAAATTACCGTTTGTAAATAAAAAGAAATCAAGAACTGGATTTATAATTCTCACTAAAAACAAACGTGTTAAGCCCTTTGGCGATTTGGCATTCCGAACCATTGGCTTATATCGAGATTCCAACATGGTGGGAATTGAATTGGCGTATGATTCAATTTTAAGAGGGAAGGCTGGAAAGCAAAAGCAAGAGCGAATTGCTGGTGATGTATGGAAACCCATGACAGATGATTTTGTTGTAGAACCCGAGCCTGGTCTCGACGTTGTTACAACTTTAGATGTTCACTTGCAAGATGCTGCTCAGAGTTCTTTGCGCAAAACAATGGAAACGTATCAGGCAGAGTGGGGGTGTGTGGTTTTAATGGAAGTGAAAACAGGTTACATCAAGGCCATGGCTAACCTAACGTACAACAAGAAGTCGAAGTCGTTCAGTGAAATAGAGAATTATGCTGTTTATAGAAACATTGAGCCAGGTAGTACCATGAAGTTGGCAAGTCTATTGGCTTGCATTGAAGAGGATAAACTGGAGTTATCTAAAACAGTTGATGCGGGGGATGGTAAATTGACCATCGCTGACCACACGTTGGAGGATGTTACCCACGGACGAAGTGTTGGTGTTGTTAGTATTGAACAGATTTATGCGAAATCGTCGAATGTGGGCACGGCCCTGCTGGTGCGTGAAGTTTTCAATTCAAATCCACAGCTATTCTTAGACTATTTGTCCAAGTTCGGATATGGAGAGCAATCGGGTATTGATTTAACAAATGAGCCAAGAGGTAAGGTTCGATCATCTGTAAAGGGTACAAATTGGAGCGCATTGAGCCTAACTCAAATGGCCATTGGTTATGAAGTGGAAGTTACGCCGTTGCAGCAATTGGCTTTCTACAATTCCATTGCGAATGATGGAACATATATGAAACCTCAATTGGTGAGAGAGTTGAGAAAAAACGGTGAGACCGTTAAGCAATTTGATCCTGTAACCTTGCGTCAGAATTTTTTATCTCCATCAACAGTTGCAAAAGGAAAGAAATTGATGGAGGCTGTAACAACAATCGGAACGGCTAAAAAAGTTTTTTCTCAGAGTCCATACAAAGCAGCTGGTAAAACCGGTACGGCGAGAATTTATGAGAATGGTGTTTATTTAGACAGTGCACACAGGGCGTCATTTGTGGGTTATTTTCCAGCCGAGTCTCCAAAATATTCGTGTATTGTTGTAATCAATCGAGCACAAGCATCTGAGGCCTTTGGTGGAAAAATTGCTGCTCCTGTTTTTCGTGATTTAGCAAATATATTATTCGGTACTGAATTGGATATTGCTCATACCAATCAGATTGCTGATAGCACATTCATTGCGGAAACATGGAAGCCAAGATTTCTCTTGTCTGAAACGAACAAAACAAATAGAACATTAACCTTCTTCGGTTTACCATACAAGGTGGAGCATCAAAACACATGGTCATCAATCAGTTTTGATCAAGGAAAGTTTTCGGCTAGCGGTAAAGAATTTAATAACAATCAGGTGCCAGATGTAAGAGGTATGGGACTTTCTGATGCCCTTTATGTATTGGAAAAGCGTGGGTTGAAAGTGACTGCGAAGGGCAAAGGCAAAGTAGTTCAACAAAGTATAGTTCCAGGAACTCGAGCAAATAAACAAACCATAAGTATTGAATTGAAATGAAGTTACTGAAGGATATTCTTTACAAAGTTCGGATTGTAGAAGTAATAGGTTCTACGAATGCAGCTATTGAGAGTGTTACGAGTGATTCACGTGCGGTGAAGCCCATGGGATTATTTGTAGCGATCTCAGGAACGCTTGTAGACGGACACCAGTTTATTGGTCAGGCCATAGCGCAAGGGGCATCTGCCATTGTTTGCGAAAAACTTCCACAAGAAATATCCAATCAGGTAGTGTATGTTTTGGTAGAAGACGCTCCAAGTGCACTGGCCATCTTGGCATGCAACTTTTATGATAATCCATCGACCCGATTAAAGATTGTAGCCATTACGGGAACCAATGGAAAAACAACAACTGCAACATTGTTGTTTCGCTTATTCCGTTCTATGAATTTCAAGTGCGGTCTTTTAAGCACTGTCGTAAATCGAATCAATGATATTGAAGTTCCTTCAACGCATACTACTCCGAATGCGGTGCAACTCAATGAGCTTTTAACAAGAATGGCGAATGAAGGATGCACGTATGTTTTCATGGAGGCTTCTTCACATGCTTTGCATCAGCACAGAATGACCGGATTGCAATTGAAGGGCTCTGTTTTCACCAATCTTACCCATGATCATTTGGATTACCATGGAAGCATGAATAAATATATCAAAGCGAAGAAAATGTTATTTGATATGCTTCCATCTTCATCATTCGCTGTAGTTAATGGTGACGATAGATACCATGAAACCATGGTTGCAGCTTGTAAGGCAAAAGTGAAAACGTATGCACTTCATACCATTGCTGATTACACGACTAAAATTTTAGAGAATCAATTGGATGGTCTGAAACTATCCATTATGAATAATGAGTTGCATACGTTACTCATCGGAGAATTCAATGCTTACAATTTAACCGCTGTATATGCTGTGGCTTCAGAGTTGGGAATTGACTCTATTCAAACACTGACTCATCTTTCAGTACTTCATGCACCTGAAGGGCGCTTTCAAACCATTCGAAGAAAAGATGGTGCTATGGCTGTTGTTGATTATGCGCACACTCCTGATGCATTGGAAAATGTCTTGGATACGGTGAGGTCAGTTCGAAGCGGAAACGAAATGATCATTACTGTAGTTGGATGTGGTGGTGATAGAGATAAAGCTAAGCGATCTACTATGGCTAGAATTGCCGCTGAAAAAAGTGACAAAGTAATTCTTACTTCGGATAATCCGAGAAGCGAGGATCCCAAAGAAATTATCAATGAAATGCTAGAGGGATTAGATCCCATTCAGCGTAAAAAAGTTTTGACAATTACCGAACGTAAAGAGGCGCTTTCGGTGGCAACGCAAATGGCTAATGCAACAGATATCATTTTAATTGCAGGAAAGGGACACGAGAAGTATCAGGAGATTCAGGGTGTTCGGTATGCTTTTGATGATTTACAAATTATTCACGAATTCTTCCAAAATTATTAAAGCATGCTGTTCCATTTATTTGAATACTTAGATAAGCATTTTGATTTTCCAGGATCTGGATTATTTCATTTCCTTTCTTTTCGCGCTGCATTAAGTATACTTATTTCTTTAACTATTTCTCTCGTTTTCGGCAAGTCGCTAATTCGCATGCTACGCAGAAAGCAAGTGGGAGAAAGTATTCGTGATTTGGGTTTAGAAGGTCAATTGGAGAAAGCGGGAACCCCAACCATGGGCGGTTTAATCATACTTGCAGCCATTTTGGTTCCTACTCTACTACTTGCAGATTTGACCAATGTATATGTTCAAACCATGATCATTGCAACCGTTTGGTTGGGAATGATTGGATTCTTAGATGATTATATTAAAGTATTCAAAAAGAACAAAGAGGGGCTAGCAGGAAAGAGCAAAATTGTTGGGCAAATTGGCGTTGGACTCATTGTGGCCTCTATGCTTTATTGGAGTCCAGAGGTGAAAACTAAGACTCCCATCTCCAAGATTGAATCAAATCAAACCATAGATGCCCAAGGCTTGTCTTGGGAAGAGCACAAAGATTTAACTACTACAATTCCATTTGTTAAGGATAATGAATTCGATTATTCTTGGTTGGTACCCGACTCGTGGGAAAATCAATGGGTCATGTGGATTGTATTCAGTCTCATTGTGATTTTCATTGTTACTGCGGTATCGAATGGAGCGAATATTACCGATGGAATTGATGGTCTTGCAACCGGCACGTCAGCTATCATTGGTGTTACGCTTGCCGTATTCGCCTACGTATCGGGAAATTTCGTTTTCGCCGATTATTTGAATGTCATGTACATCCCAAACAGCGGGGAGTTAACTGTTTTCATTGCGGCATTTGTAGGTGCATGTGTTGGTTTTCTATGGTACAATAGTTATCCTGCTCAAGTATTCATGGGTGATACAGGAAGTCTGGCTTTGGGTGGAATTATAGCCACATTCTCCATTGCAGTTCGTAAGGAATTATTGATTCCTGTTTTGTGTGGAATTTTCTTGATTGAAAACTTGAGTGTAATGCTTCAAGTGGCCTATTTCAAATACACTAAAAAGAAGTATGGTGAAGGTCGTAGAATTTTTCTCATGTCTCCACTTCACCATCACTTCCAAAAGAAAGGAATGCATGAAGCGAAAATAGTTTCACGCTTCTGGATTATTGGAATCATGCTCGCTGTTCTAACCATCATTACTCTAAAAATAAGATAATGAAAAAAAGATTGGTCATTTTGGGGGGCGGCGAGAGTGGAACAGGGACAGCTGTTCTTGCTCAACTTAAGGGATATGAAGTTTTTCTTTCCGATAAGGGAATGCTCAAGGATAAGTATGCGCAAGAGCTTGAGCAGCATGGCATTCAATACGAAGCGGGTGGACATACCGAAGCGGAAATATTAAATGCAGACGAGGTTGTAAAAAGCCCTGGAATTCCAAATGATAATCCGTTGATTTTGGCACTTGAGGCGAAGGGCATTCCTGTATTGTCTGAGTTGGAATTTGCCGCGCGATATACTCATGCTAAAATCATAGCTATCACGGGAAGTAACGGAAAGACAACTACTACGTTATTGACCTACCATATTTTGAAACAAGCTGGACTAAATGTAGGGCTGGGGGGTAATGTGGGCAAAAGTTTTGCAAGGCAGGTAGCCGAATGTTCATTCGATTATTACGTTTTGGAAGTCAGTTCATTTCAATTGGACAACATGTATCAGTTCAAAGCTGATGTAGCGGTGTTAACGAATATCACTCCTGATCATCTGGATAGATACGATTATAAGTTAGAGAATTATGCTCGTGCGAAATTCAGAATTATTCAGAATCAGACGGCATCTGATGTTTTCATCTACAACATAGATGACCCCATTACCATGGAAACAATGCAAGCGTATACACCAGAAGCACAATTGTTTCCTTTCAGCATACAACCAAATCAATCTTTTGATTTTGGTGGCTACATCGATCAAGAAAATTTAATCCTTAATACACAACCTAATCAAACCTTTTCTATGAAAATTACTGAACTTGCTTTACAAGGAAAGCACAACCTTCAAAACAGCATGGCTGCTGCCGCTGCTGCACGTTTTTTAGAACTTCGTAAAGAAGTTGTAAGAGAAAGTCTTACCAATTTTGAAAACATTGAACACAGACTTGAATTCGTGGCAAGTGTTCACGGCATTCGTTTTATAAATGACTCAAAGGCCACAAATGTGAATTCAACTTGGTATGCACTGGAGTCTGTTGAACGACCAATTATTTGGATTGCAGGTGGTACCGATAAGGGAAATGACTATTCAGAGTTACTTGAGTTGGTTCAATCTCGTGTAAAGGCAATAGTTTGTCTTACCAAGGACAGTTCGAAATTGCGTAAGGCATTTGCTGGAGTGGTTGATACCATAGTTGATACTGAATCTGCAGACCAAGCCGTTCGCGTAGCATATGATCTAGGTAGAGATGGAGATACGGTGCTTTTGTCACCTGCATGCGCAAGTTTTGATTTGTTCGAAAACTACGAAGATCGAGGAAGACAATTTAAAATGGCAGTAAAGAAACTGTAACTGGAAAAAGATGCAAAAACTGCTGCAATATGTAAAAGGAGACAAGGTCATTTGGATCATTGCTCTGCTGTTTAGTGCGCTTTCGCTTCTGGCAGTATACAGTGCAGTTTCGTCTTTGGTATGGGGCGGTGAAGGATCCAGTATATCACATTTAGTGAAACACGGATTTATGCTATTCTTTGGATTTGTGGTTATGTTTTTGGTGCATCTCATGCCATTAAATTATATCAGTCGCGGTGCGCAATTGGCCATTTGGATTGCTGTTTTGTTACTCGTAATGACTTTGATGTTTGGATCGAACATTAACAACGCAGACCGGTGGCTGAAAATACCAGGAATTGGATTGACCATACAAACGAGCGATTTTGCAAAATTGGTTCTCCTGACATATATAGCGAGACAGCTAACTGTGAAGCGAAAAGAATTGAAGGATTTTAGAAAAGGTGTTCTTCCAATTGTTTTACCCATTGCAGTGGTTTGTCTACTCATATTACCAGCAAACTTTTCCACGGCAGCCCTTCTTGGTTTTGTCTCTTTTATTATTCTTGCCGTTGGAGGTGTGCCATGGAAACATTTATTTAAACTTGTGGCGTTTGTTCTCAGCTTTCTGCTACTTGTCATTGTATTGGGAGAGTTTGGACCTGATAAATTGTTGCCACGTTATGATACTTGGAAGAATCGAATTTTCAAGAAAGAGGCTGATGCAGGTAAAATAGACGATTCTGATTATCAAATTGAATTGGCCAAGTTTGCAATTCATGAAGGAGGGGTTATACCGAAGGGGCCCGGTTCAGGCTCTTCAAGAAACTTCTTACCACACCCATATAGCGACATGATTTTCGCATTTGTTATTGAGGAGTATGGATCTATCATAGGTGGATTTTGTTTAATTTTTCTTTATGTTATTTTCTTATTTCGAGTCATTCGAACGAGCGTTCGGTCTCCAAAACAATTTGGAGCCTTGGCAGCACTTGGATTGGGATTAATGATAACTGTTCAAGCTTTTGTGAATATGTCAGTTGCTGTAGATTTAATTCCTACTACAGGACAGCCGCTTCCAATGGTGAGTATGGGAGGAACATCAATTCTATTCACTTTCATGATGTTTGGAATCATACTAGCCATATCCAAATTGGAAAAGGAAAAAGAAGAAACAGAGATTTTTGAATGATGGAAAAAGCACTGAAACGGGTCATACTCTCTGCAGGTGGTACTGGAGGTCATATATTTCCTGCAGTAGCCGTGGCCAGAGAAATCAAACGTCGGAATCCGAATTGCGAAATTCTTTTTGTAGGTGCCGAAGGCAGAATGGAAATGGAAAAAGTTCCTCAATCAGGTTTTGAAATTCAAGGGCTACCCATTGCAGGTTTGCAACGAAAACTAACATTGAAAAATCTCTTGCTTCCATTAAAAATATGGAAAAGTTTAAAAAAGGCAAAGTCCATTATTCAATCATTTAAGCCGCAGATTGTTATTGGTTTTGGTGGATATGCAAGTGGGCCTACATTGCGCGTTGCAGCGAGATTGGGAATTCCAACATTACTTCAGGAACAAAATTCATATGCAGGAGTGACAAATAAATTATTGGCGAAATTGGCCAAACGCATTTGTGTGGCATATGATGGAATGGATGCTTTTTTTCCTAAAGAAAAAATTGTACATACTGGAAATCCGGTTCGAATAGAGTTTGTGGATTTGCCATACACAAAGTCAGAAGCTAGAAAAAAATTGAATTTGAAAGAACAGCAGCGAACCATTCTAATTATTGGAGGAAGTTTAGGGGCTCGCGCTGTGAATGAAGCCGTAGAGGCATCATTGGATCTGTGGGAAAGGGAAGGATTTCAAATCATATGGCAATGTGGAAAAACGTATAAAGAACAGTTGCACTTGAAATATCCTGACACAGAGGCAAGGCTACTAGTAGATTTTATTCAAGATATGGCGTTGGTTTATGCAGCTGCAGATGTTGTCATTTCAAGGGCCGGAGCCATGAGCGTTTCTGAATTGTGTTTGGTAGGGAAGCCAGTGGTTTTTATGCCTTCGCCAAACGTGGCGGAAGATCACCAGACCAAAAATGCTATGGCGCTAGTTTCTCAAGGTGCTGCAATGCTCATTAAGGACTCTGAAGGAAGAGTGAAATTGGGAAGTGAAGTCGCTGCTTTATTGAAGGACAATGACGCAATGGAAAAATTATCCCGGTCAATTCGAAACTTAGCGAAGCCAAGAGCAACGTCGGAAATTGTTGATTTAATTGAGGAGGCTGTTTATGGAGACTAGATGGAAGCAATTTGAAGTGATGTATTTTTTAGGTGTTGGTGGAATAGGCATGTCGGCCTTGGCGAGGTATTTTCATCAGCGTGGAGTCCATGTTCTTGGGTATGACAAAACACCCACAGCGCTTACAACAGAATTGGAATTAGAAGGTATTGTAATTACTTATGATGATAGTGTAGTGAGTATTCCAGAACTGCTTCACGTAACACCGAAGGAGAAGGTTCTAATTGTTCGGACCCCTGCAGTTCCATCCACTTCGAATCAATGGAATTATTTCATAGAAAAAGAATATTTA
>JBJTWB010000063.1:0-8780 GCA_046081505.1 Bacteroidota bacterium
CTTGCGAATAATTTGTTCGTAATCACTTCCACCAACAGAAATTACCGTAACACTTCCACCTTGCGCCTCTTTCAACTCCAACGCACGAACAAGTGCATACCACTCATCATACGGATTTACAATGAAAGTTACACCTGCCTCATCAAAAGATGTGTTGCCATTCGCAAAGGCAATTTTAGACGTGGTGTCTGGTGCTTTACTGATACAAACTAATAGTTTCATTTTTACTTTTTTTCGGTTTGCAAATGTAAGAATTATTGAATCATTTCTAACTGACGAGCTACCTTTTGAAGGATTTCAAAAACAGTTTCAGCCATTACATTTTCACTATCTAAGGTTGGATTAATTTCAGTGAATTCCAAACAACAGGTACGCTCATTTTGAAGCAATTCCAAAATAAGATCTGCTGCCTCACGCTCATTGATACCTCCTTTCACCGGAGTACCTGTACCTCTAGAAACGGTTGGATCCATACTATCCACATCAAAACTGATATACACCTTATCACATGCACTGAGATAACGCATGATTTCTCTGCTGAGCTTGGTTATACCGGTTTTTCGAACTTCATTCGTAGACACCACCTTCACTTTGTTCGCTTTGATTAGGGCAGCCTCTTGCTCTTCAAAATCGCGCAAGGTAACATAGACCAAATCACGATATTCTATTTTCGGAGACATGTCGCCCACATTTTTGAGCATTTCCCAAAGTTCAATGGTTTCATAATCCAAATCATTGAGCTTTTCTTCAATGTTATCTTCATTCAAAGAGGCAGCCAATGGCATGCCATGCAGATTTCCGCTAGGACTTGTATAGGGGCTATGTAAATCGGCATGAGCATCGATCCAAATTACACCAATTCGAGATTCTGGATAGGCCATACGCAGACCGGCCAATGTACCACCTGCATTGCTATGGTCACCCGATAAGAGAAGAGGAAACTTTCCGTCGCGAAGGGTATCACGCACAGCCGCACCAATGCGCTCATACATTTTCAAAACGGAGCGAATGTGCTTGGCGTAACGGCTGCCGGGTGTATTGTGTAAGGCTTGATTGTCATGCGGAATAACAATGCTTCTGTATTTTTTGAAGAAGCCGGATCTAAAATCCAAGGCAGCAATTTTAAGTGCATCCATTCCCAAACTAGATCCACGTGTTCCTGCACCAACTTCACTTGGAACCTCAATTAATCGAATGGTTTTTGCTTTTTTCGAAGTCATGTTGCAAAGATAGGCGAGTGGCTATGCAAACGCCATGAAAAACAAATGGAAATTGACTTATTTTTCAACCCAATGTTTGGCATACATTTCCAAATGCGTATACATCTTTTCAAAATCGGAATGGTCGCCGTAATATGGATCCTCTACCGTATTTCGATTTGGATCGTAAAAAAACACTTTGGCTTTGTCAGTTTCATTTCGTGCCAACCTCAGAACATCTCGCTCATTGTTTTCGTCCATAACCAAGATATAATCAAACCGATCAAAATGATTTGCTTGAAATTGTTGAGCGCGGTGCAGATTGATATCAACTTTATTCAAGTTCCCAATTTCAATAGATCTCCGATCTGCCTTTGATCCAACATGGTAGTTTGCAGTGCCGGCGCTTTCAACACGAATTGCTACACCAGCCTCTCTCGCAACTTTTCGAAGTATTCCTTCAGCCAAAGGTGATCTGCAAATATTTCCCAAACAAACACACAAAAAACGCTTCATGACCGGCCTATGATAAAAACCACATTCCGCTTTGAAAAATCCCAATTTAACGTTCGCCACTCTTCAATGGTTTTGGTTAACACATAGCCATTTTGGGCGTGTACATCACATCCAATGCACAGTTTAGTATGAGCAGCTAAACTCTCTCTGGCATCATTAAAAACATGTTGATTCCGGTAGGGGGCATCCATGAAAATTTGAGAGCTACCATATTCTGCCGACATACGTTCAAACTGTTTCAATTTTTTAACACGTTCGTTGCGCTCTCGTGGCAAATAGCCATTGAATTGAAATTGTTGACCGTTTAGACCGCTTGCAGCGAGGGTTAATATCATGGCATTTGGACCAGTTAAAGGAACAACAGATATCATTCTTTCATGGGCTGCTGCAACTACTTGGCTTCCTGGGTCGGCTATACATGGCATTCCGGCTTCGCTTATGACACCCGCATGAGCGCCTTCCATAAGCGGCGACAACCATGAATCAAAATCGAAATGCTTCGAGTGTTCGTTGATTACATGAAAGGTAACTTCTTCAAAATCGGCAGTAAATCCCATTTTACGAAGAGCTCTCCGTGCGGTCTTCACCTCTTCAACAAAGAACAATCGAATTTCAGCTATTAATTCCAAATGAAATGGAATATGATCATACTCATGTTGATCTCCTATGGGTGTTGGAATCAGGTATAAGGTACCTGTATTTTTTTTCATGCTACGAAAATAGAAAAGGCAGTTGTAAAACTGCCTTTTAATTAGGTAATTGTCTTAATCTACTACAAATCTTCGAAACTTATTTCGTCTGAAGAAGTTGCAGGTTTTTCCTCATTATCAGTGCTCAAGTACTCAGCAGTATTTTCTGAACTATACTCGGTAGACTTATAATTTCCACTTACTTGCAATGAACGAATGTGGTCAATGGTGTCTTGAAGCCCTTCAATGAATTTGTCGAAGTCTTCTTTGTACAAGAAAATTTTGTGCTTTTCATAATTGGCTTGTCCTGAATCAGAAAATCCAGCACGCTTGCTCTCCGTAATGGTCATGAATAAATCATTTCCTTTGGTGGTTTTCACATCGAAGAAGTATTTACGCTTTCCAGCACGCACCTCTCTTGAGAAAACATCATCTCTGTAATTGCCTCCCTCTGCCATAAGAATGAATTTAGGTTAGTAGTTTTTTGGTTAAGTTTCTCAAAAATAAAAAAATTCTTTACAAAACAAGCGCCTGTCTCATTTTTTTCAAAAATTATTTAAAGGCAGGTGAAAGGCGGTATCTATCCTCGCCGTAATAGGTATACAGGTCGTTCATAATGCGCACCACTTCATGCTTGCCCCATTTTCTTCCCCACTCAATGAGTCCCATGGGGTAATTAACACCTTTGGTCATGGCTAAATCTAAATCGGTTTCATTGGCTAACCCTGTGCGAAGTGCCTCATAAGCCTCATTGATGAGCATAGCTAAAATGCGTTCACTGATTTGTTCAGTCATTAACTTACTTAACTTTTTAGTGCTGTTGTTTTGTTCAACATAATCATAGTAACCTCTTCCTGTTTTTCGACCATACCAACCGGCTTGCACATAGCGCAATTGGGTGGTGGATGGTTTGTATTTGGGGTCGAAATAATTGGCTGCAAAAACACTTTCTGTGACTGCATAATTTACATCGTTTCCAATCAAATCCATCAATTCAAAAGGTCCCATTTTAAATCCTATGCCTTTCATGGCCTCATCAATTTCAAAAAATGTTGCCAAACCTTCATCGTGAATTCTCAATGCCTCGCTGTAATATGGTCGAGCCAATCTATTGACGATAAATCCTGGTAAATCCTTTGTTACTACGGGTACTTTTTTCCATCTGTGAATGGTTTCAACTACTCCGGAAATGAATTCAGCGTTGGTTTGCAAAGCCGGTATGATTTCTACCAAAGGCATAATTGGAGCCGGATTGAAAAAATGAATCCCGAAAACTCTGCTCGGATTCTTGCAGGCTTTGGCAATGGCCGTAATGCTTATGCTCGATGTATTGCTTGCAATAATGGCGTTCGGTAATAGCGCATCTAATTCTGCAAATACAGCTTGTTTGACTTCTAAATTTTCTACTATGGCCTCAATGACCCAATCGCAATGTGCCAATCCACTTAGGGTTTCGGTGGTACTCAATTGTGATAAAGCTGATTGCTTGACATCCGCTGTGATTTTATTTTTCTCAACAAGTTTTGACAATTGCAACTCCATGTTTTCAATGGCTTTGGCAACCGATTTTTGGTTTTGATCAAATAAGCAAACGTGTTCACCAGCTAATAATGCAACTTGTGCAATTCCTGAGCCCATGGCTCCGGTTCCAATAATTCCAACTTTCATTTCACAAATTTCGTTTAGATTTGAATAAATGAAGTCATTTTACCTCATAATTTTCTTCGGACTGGGATTGCTGCAGGGTCAGGCTCAATCACCAGACGTACTTCTCAGCTATGCCGAAGATGCCATGGAGTCTAAGCAATGGCCAATTGCATTCGAATGGGCCAAACAAGCGTATGAGTCCGACACTACCTCTTTTGAAGCCCAAGCAGTATTGGCAGTTTGCGCCTATGAAATAAAAGAATTTGAATTGAGTTCACGTCTTTTTTTGCGCATGAATGCCAAAGATCTTGGACAGTTGCAACCCGATGCTTTGTTTTATGTGGCAAGTGCTAAAAAGCAAATGGGAGAATATGAAGAAGCCGAAATTTATTTTCGCAGCTTCCTGAAAAAATCGAAATCTACCAATCCTTATTTTAAATCAAAAGCCAAACAAGAAATTAAAAACTGTGTCTGGGCCAAAGAATATGTTGGAAAAATTGATAGTCTTCATCACTATCGGCTTCCGCAAAAATACCAACATAAGGAGGCCGACATATTACCTCGATTTATTGAAGACAACGTGCATTTCTATTTCAAAAGTGAAGGCCATTGGAACGGTTCTTTCATTCAAGACACAGCAGTTGTTGTAGAGTCGAATCCAGAAATTCTAGCTGTAAGTGTTTTAGATCAATTGGCAGTTGGTATTTCCAATAAAAACGGTATTCCGAAATTGGTTGAGTGTCAATTGAACAAAGATTCTCTTTGGACAACAAAGAAAGAAATTGAATTATTGAATGAAGATGGTGGTTATGTGGGAATGCCTTGCCTGGCCAACATAGATGGAATTATCACGTTGTTTTTTGTTTCAGATCGAGAAGGTGGGGAAGGTGGGAAAGACATTTGGATTTCCCGATTCCAAAAAAATGGTACTTGGCAAAAGCCTTTCAATGCAGGTAAAAAAGTGAATTCGCAAGATGATGAGTTGGCTCCCTTTTATGCTCAAGAACGACTTTTTTTCAGTTCATCTTGGTTAGAAGGATTTGGAGGATGGGATGTTTATTACGCTGAAGGTAGGCCGGGCTCATTTGCTTTAGCGACAAATGCTGGAAAACCCATTAATTCGAATTTCAATGATTGGGGACTTTCCATTTATCCTGAAAAAAACATTGGATTTTTCGCTTCAGATCGTCCGTTGAATGATTCTACTTCCTTGCCACCGTGTTGCACTGATATTTATGCCTTTGTATGGCAACCGAAATTGGATTCTATTCCTACTAAAAAAGACTCGTTGATGTTGGTTGTAACAGATGTGAATATGCAATTGCCTATTAAATTGTATTTTCACAATGACGAACCCAATCCGAATTCATTAGACACCCTTACCACCTTTACTTTTCTCGAGACAACCACGAATTATTTCAGTCTAAAAAGCAAGTACATTTCCAAATTAACTGAACAAGAAAAAGACAATAAATTTATTGAAGAGGAGGTAAGTGCTTTTTATGAAAATGAATTGCAACAAGGCATGGATAAATTGGCCAAACTCGAGCAGGATTTATTGGTCGAATTGAAGAAGGGCAGTCACGTCCGCGTCACAGTAAGGGGATTCGCCAGTCCAAGAGCAGCTAGCGACTACAACAGGAGAATATCTTTGCGAAGAATTTCATCAATTAGAAATCAGTGGATGCAAGATCCTCGATTTACCGCATATATTCAATCTGGATCTCTTGAATTGATTGGAATTCCATTCGGTGAATCCAAAGCGGCTAGCGATGTTAGTGATGATCTATTAAACGAAAAGAAAAGTATCTATAGCAAAGGTGCTCGTTTAGAACGCAGAGTAGAAATTGAACGAGTAGAAATTGAGCGAATACTGGCCGATTCAATCTGTTTAAAATGGAATGAGACGCTGAGTTATTTGGGAAGAGTGAAGCCGGGAAGTCAGCATGTTATCTCTTTCGAATTAACCAACTGTGGAAATACAACCTTGTACATTGAAGATGTGGAATCGAGCTGCGGATGCACCATTCCTGAAGTGACAACCACCGAAATTTTGCCCAAAGAAAAGGTGACCATTAAGGCCACCTATACTGTTTCTCAAAATAGTGAAGGGAAAGAAATTCGATTTGTTTCTGTCTATATCAAAGGACTTCCCACTCAAATTTTGACCATTGAGTCAATTGTTACTCGCTAGCACCTGCATGAACCACTTTCATTTGAATGTCTTTTAATTCCTCATTCCAATCCACTTCAAGCGTATCGCCGGGTTGAATATTGCTATTAATAATCTCTTCTGCAAGCGGATCTTCTAGGTATTTCTGAAGAGCTCTGCGCAATGGTCGCGCTCCGAAACGTTCATCAAATCCTTTTTCAGCAATGAAATCTTTAGCTTCGTCTGTTAAGGAAATGTGGTAACCAAGATCTGTAATTCTGCGGAATAATTTTGCCAATTCAATATCAATGATCTTATGAATGTCTTCTTTCTTCAACGCGTTGAATACAATGATATCATCTACGCGATTCAAGAATTCAGGGGAAAATGCTTTACGTAAGGCAGATTCAATAACACCTTTTTTGTTGTCATCTTCTTGTTTTTCACGTGAAGTGGTTCCAAACCCAACACCGGTCCCAAAATCTTGCAGTTGACGGGCTCCAATGTTTGAAGTCATGACAATCACGGTATTTTTAAAGTCAATCTTTCTACCTAAACTGTCTGTCATTTGTCCATCGTCAAGCGCTTGAAGCAATAAGTTGAATACATCTGGATGCGCTTTCTCTATTTCGTCTAACAAAATAATACTGTACGGTTTGCGACGAACCTTTTCAGTCAACTGACCACCTTCTTCGTATCCAACGTAACCGGGAGGAGCTCCAATTAAGCGAGAAACGGCAAATTTCTCCATGTACTCACTCATGTCAATACGAATCAACGCCTCTTCCGTATCGAACATATACTTGGCTAGCTCTTTGGCTAATTGCGTTTTACCAACCCCTGTTGGACCCAAGAAAATAAAGGAACCTATGGGTCTATTCGGATCTTTTAAACCCGCTCTATTGCGTTTGATTGCACGAACCACTTTTACAATGGCCTCATCTTGACCAATTACCTTACCCTCAAGTTCTTTGTCCATTTTTGCCAAACGTCCACTTTCTGTCTCAGCAACTTTCTGAACGGGAATTCCCGTCATCATAGCTACAACTTCTTCTACATTGGCAACAGATACTTCCGTGCGTTGATTTTTGGTATCTTCTTCCCACTTCTTCTTTGCTGTTTCCAATCTGGTCTCCAAAGCTTTCTGCTTATCACGAAGCTGCGCTGCTTCTTCATACTTCGCACTGCGCACAACTTTTAATTTTTCTTCCTGAATGCCTTCAATTTCCTTTTCAATTTCTATAATTTCTTTTGGAACGGAAATGTTTTGAAGGTGCACGCGTGAACCAACTTCATCTAACGCATCAATGGCTTTGTCTGGAAGGTGACGGTCTGTAATGTAGCGTGAAGTTAATTTCACACAAGCCTCAAGTGCATCATCTGTATACTTCACATTATGATGGTCTTCGTACTTGTCTTTGATATTATTCAAAATTTGAATGGTCTCATCAACAGTAGTCGGATCAACAACTACTTTTTGGAAGCGACGTTCTAAAGCACCATCTTTTTCAATGTATTGTCTGTACTCATCCAAGGTTGTTGCTCCAATGCATTGAATTTCACCGCGAGCCAATGCGGGCTTGAACATATTACTTGCATCTAAACTTCCACTTGCTCCTCCAGCACCTACAATGGTATGAATTTCATCAATGAATAAAATAACATCAGGTGATTTTTCCAATTCATTCATTACTGCTTTCATGCGCTCTTCAAACTGACCACGATATTTTGTACCCGCAACCAGAGAGGCAATGTCTAGCGTAACTACACGCTTGTCAAACAAGACACGAGAAACTTTCTTTTGTATAATACGAAGTGCAAGTCCTTCTGCAATGGCAGACTTACCTACACCAGGCTCACCAATTAATATGGGATTGTTTTTCTTTCTGCGTGACAAAATCTGTGAAACACGTTCAATCTCTTTTTCTCTTCCTACAATGGGATCCAATTTCCCTTCACCCGCAAGCTTCGTTAAATCCCTACCGAAATTATCTAGCACAGGTGTTTTACTTTTACTATCGGTTGGTTTTTTAGCCGTGCCACCACTTCCGCCAGTAAACGGACGATCATCGTCATCATCATCAGCAGCGGGGAATTCAGCTCTTGGAAGATCGCTAGAACGCAATGAATCTTCATCATCGAACTTTTCAATCTCACTCATGACCGATTGATGACTAACTCCCAAGGGTTCCAATGTTTTGGTTACTACGTTGTCTGGATCTTTTAGTATGGTCATTAAAAGATGTTCCGTGTTTACAATGGACTTGCGTTGTGACTTCGCTTCAATATAGGAGAGCTTTAAAATGCGCTCTGCTTGTTTAACAAGAGCTATACCGCTTGCCGTTGGGGCAGAAGTAGCGTTGTTTCGAATAACAGACTCTATGCTTTTACGCAGAAACGATAAGTCTATGCCAAGTGAACTCAAAATTCGCGTAGCTGTGCACTCTCCATCGCGCAATATCCCCAACATAAAATGCTCTATTCCAATGTAATTATGCCCCAATCGAAGGGCCTCCTCTCTACTGTAGCGCAGTACCTCTTGCACCTGTTCTGAAAACTTTGCGTCCATATTTTTTT
>JBJTWB010000064.1:0-3166 GCA_046081505.1 Bacteroidota bacterium
GGATCCTTACAGCAGTGATGGACATGATGGATTGGTGATAAACGGTGAAATTGTGAACGATGAAACCTTGCCTATTCTCTGCGCTATGGCCGTTGCGCAGGCCGAGGCAGGATTTGACTTGGTTGGCCCAAGTGATATGATGGATGGACGAGTTGGTGCAATTCGCGATGCGTTAGATTATGCTGGATACACCCAAACTGGAATCATGGCTTACACGGCCAAATATGCAAGTGCTTTTTATGGTCCTTTCCGAGATGCTTTAGACAGTGCACCTAAATTGGGCGATAAAAAATCGTATCAAATGAATCCGGCTAACGTGCGTGAATCGTTAATTGAGGCTGAGTTAGATGAAATGGAAGGCGCAGATTTCCTAATGGTGAAACCAGCGCTATGTTATTTAGATGTGATTCATGTTTTGAAATCGAATTCGAACTTACCCATTGCTGCTTACAACGTGAGTGGGGAATACGCCATGCTGAAAGCTGCAGCAGAACGTGGCTGGATTGATTATAAGAGAGCTATGCCGGAAATGCTATTAAGTATTGCCAGGGCAGGGGCCGATGTTATTTTGACTTACTTTGCTAAAGAATATGCTCAATCGATTTCTGACTCTTAGTGTTATTTTATTTGTTTCAATTGGAATACATGCGCAATCGCCATACAAGAATATTCCTTTGCCCAAAATCACGGGCAATCAATTCAATTTCGAACCTTCTGAACCAAGTATAGTCATAGATCCATTGAATGAAAATCATATCCTTGCAGGTGCAATTTTGGATTTGGTGTACGAAAGTTATGATGGTGGAAAGACTTGGAAAGTAAATCAGATTAAGAGCGAGAAACATGGTGTTTACGGTGATCCAACGCTTATCTCTAGTCCCTTTGGTGATCTTTTTTATTTGCATTTAGGCGATCCAAGTCATCAAGGTTGGATGGGAAAAAGACTACTGGAGTCCATTGTAATTCAGCGCATTTTACCTTCCAAAGAATCTGAGTCAATTCAATTTACTGACGGGGTGGCTATTGGTACAAATCCCCCGAAAGATCAAGACAAACAGTGGGCATGCACATCACGTGATGGGCAGTTTGTGTACGTGACATGGACTGAATTTGATGCCTATGAAAGTAAATCACCGAGAGACCACTCTAAGATATTATTTTCAGCAGGTAATAGAGAAGGTGAATGTTTCTCAAAACCAATATTGCTTAGCGATGTCATGGGTGGATGCATGGACGATGATGAAACCACCGAAGGGGCTGTTCCCGCTGCAGGGCTATTGAATCAAGTTTATGTTGCATGGGCCCATCGAGAGAATATTTATTTTAACAAGTCTCTCGATAACGGAAGAACTTGGTTGAAGAAGTCAAGGGTTATTCAACAAAATCCGGGAGGATGGAATCAAGAAATTTTAGGAGTATACCGCGCGAATGGTATGCCTGTTTTGGTATCAGACATAGGAAAATCAAAATATGCCGGTAATTTGTATTTGTGTTGGAGCGATTCAAGAACAAATGATGTCAACGTTTATGTTTCAGTTTCAAGTGATGAGGGTGAAACATGGGGTGAACCTGTGAAGGTGAATCAAGATACGGGCGGACGTGAACAGTTTTTTCCATGGATTGCAGTAGACCAAATAACCGGACATTTATATGTGGTCTATTACGATAGAAGGAATTATGTTGATGCCGAAACAGACGTATATCTCTCAACAAGCACCGATGGTGGAAAAACATGGAGTGACGAGCGAATAAGCGAAACTTCGTTCACACCTAGTAAATATTATTTCTTGGGTGATTACAACAACATAAGCGCGCACAATGGAACTATTCGTCCCATTTGGACCATTATGGATGCACAAGGTCGCACCCAAGTTGTAACTGCATTAATTCAAAAATAATTAGAACTCGGCATTCTTTGGGGTGCGCGGGAAGGGTATGACATCGCGAATGTTGGTCATTCCTGTTACGTACATCACCAAACGTTCAAATCCCAATCCGAATCCGGCATGCTGACAGGTGCCGAATTTTCTTGTTTCCAAATACCACCACATGCTATCCTCAGGAATGTTGAATTGTTTGCATTTTTCCAGTAAAAGATTGTATCGCTCTTCGCGTTGACTTCCTCCAATAATTTCACCTATACCGGGAACTAGAATATCCATAGCTGCAACGGTCTTTTGGTCGTCATTCATGCGCATATAAAAGGCCTTGATGGCAGCAGGGTAATTGGTGAGAATGACAGGTTTTTTAAAATGCTTTTCAACCAAATAGCGCTCATGTTCACTTTGAAGATCAATTCCCCATTCAATGGGATACTTGAATTTTTTCTTTTTGTAATGATTTGAATTGAGCAATATATCAATGGCCTCTGTATATGAAATGCGCTCGAATGTGTTGTTAACTACAAATTCTAATCGTTCTATTAAAGGAGATGATTGACGCTCTTCAGTTGGCTTTTGTTTATCTTCAGTTGCTTCTCTTTCCTGCAAGAACTCAAGATCTTCTCTTCCGTTTTCAAGTGCAAAGCGAATGCAGTGCTTCAAGAAATCTTCAGCTAAGTCCATATTGTCATTCAAATCATTGAATGCAACTTCCGGTTCAATCATCCAAAATTCTGCGAGGTGTCTGCTTGTGTTCGAATTTTCTGCTCGAAATGTTGGGCCGAAGGTGTATACCTTGCCTAGGGCCAAAGCTGCGAGTTCTGCTTCAAGTTGTCCACTAACTGTGAGATGAGCATGTTTCCCGAAAAAATCTTCCTGATAATTGATGCTGCCATCTTCGTTCCGTGGTGGGTTTTCTAAATCGAAATTAGAAACGGTAAACATTTCACCCGCACCCTCGGCGTCACTCCCTGTGATAATCGGACTGTGAATATTGACAAATCCGTTTTTATGGAAATAATCATGAATTGCAAAGCTCAAAAGATGACGCAGGCGGAAGACAGCGCTGAAGGTTGAGGTTCTGAACCTCAAGTGAGCTTTTTCTCTCAGAAAGTCTAATGAGTGTTTTTTCATTTGAATTGGAAACTCATTGGGGTTGCATTCGCCCAAAATTTCAACCTTTTCCGCAATGAGTTCAACCACTTGTCCTTTGCCTAAACTGGGCTTGAGCATTCCTGTTACTCGAATACTGGCACCGGTATGTATTCGCTTGCTATCCGCTTCTG
>JBJTWB010000065.1:0-2691 GCA_046081505.1 Bacteroidota bacterium
AAGTTTTTACTGATCGATTCATGTTTACCAATGTTTCTAGTAATGATTATGCCCAATTCACAATTGACCTTCCCTTCGAACCCAAACATGTATTTATCAATCGAAACGACCGTCTACATTATGCTTGCTTGGCCCAAGAACAGACCGTTAATTCTGTTGGAAGTCATGACTTGACATTTGCCAATACAGAATTTGACATTTTAAACATTGCTCCGACCGATAGCGTATGGATTCGAAGTGAAATGCACCTCACTGCGGCCGATCGATACACGTACCTGCCACTCACGGAATATGCCATTTCTCCGGACCGCAATTGGTACATTCAAACAAATTTTCCGGAAGGTATTGAAACTAAAACTACCTTTCGTTTCAATGGAAGTGCGGCTGCCACCAACGCTCTTGACACCGCACTATTTGCCGAGATGGCCATATTGGGCCTCGATGAAACGCAATTGGTTTTATTGCATCGGACAGGAAGCAACAGTAATTGGCAAGAAGTAACCGATGCAGTTTTGTTTACATCTGGCAGTGCAACCAACTGGAACGGAAGATTCGAAGTTCCCAACATAACAACTGGATTTTATGCATTTGGAATAAAAACAGGCGTTGTGCAGTTAAACGAATCCAATCAAAACGCACTCAACTTCCTCGTCTTTCCCAATCACATTGAAACAAAAGAGAGTCATGGCGTGCTTCGAATTATCAATGTGTCGGGACAAGTCGTTTATGAAGAATATATTTCCACTCAAAAAGACATTTCCACTGCTGGATTATCTTCGGGTAAATACATTGTTCAAATGAACCAACAAACCACCAGTTGGTTTAAACCTTAAGATAAATGGAGCACATGAATACGCGAAGGGAATGGACCTTCATTGCGCTGGCGGGGCTTTTCATTACAAATGCCATTACCGCCGAATTGATTTCATGCAAACTCATTCAAATCCCCATTCAAATTGGAAATTGGAGCCATACATTCATAACTATCATTGGCGTTTTGCCTTGGCCAATAGTTTTCTTGTTGACAGATACACTCAATGAGTTTTATGGCGAAAAAGCAGTTCGCCGTTTGAGTTGGCTTACTGCTGGATTCATAGCATTTTGTTTTTTAATTATAAACCTTGCCCTTGCCATTCCGGCACATCCTGCTATTGGCGTGAATGATGAACAATTCAATGCCGTTTTCGGTCAGGCTCCTTGGATCATGATAGGAAGTATTGCGGCTTTTATATTGAGTCAACTTCTAGATGCAACCTTGTTTCATTGGATTAAAAATAAGACCGGCAATCGATTCATTTGGTTACGTAGCACAGGCAGTACTGTTGTCTCTCAATTGATAGATACCGTAGTTGTCTTGTATATTGGATTTGTTCTACCTGGAAAAATGAACCTCGCTACATTTACTGAAATAGTCCCCGTGAATTATGCTTTAAAATTGGGAATTGCTATAGCCTTGACTCCGCTCATTTATGCACTACATGCTTTCTTCAAGTGGTTTCTGAAAGCCAAAGACAGCAAGCTTTCCGCATAAATTGTTCATAACAATTCTTGACGAAGCAAAAAAGGTTTCTGATATTCGTTGCTCTAAATTTTAAGTCATATGTCATTAGAAGTAACCGGTACCTTAATTAAGTTTTACGACGAAAGAACTTTTCCAAGTGGATTTTGTGTTCGTGAATTTGTAATCAGAACTGAAGAGCAATATCCGCAGGAAATTGTTTTGCAAGCAACAGGAAATGCACAAAGAAGAGACAAAATAGACACGCTGAACAAGTTCAATATAAATGATGTGATCCGTGTGAAGTTTAATCTTCGTGGAAGAGAGGCATCCGGAAGACATTATAATTCATTAGACGCTTGGGCAATTGATTCATCTGCAAATGCCGGTGGAGCTGCGGTAAGTAATCCATCTCAAATGGCACAACCTGCTGCTGCACCTGCCCCAACCTATGCAGCGAATGCCAATCCAAGCGCTGAAGACGAAGATTTGCCATTTTAATACATGCCCGCCAACAAGTACGCATTGATTCGCTACAGGGTCATTGATCGCTGTTTAACAAACAAGCAGCGTCCCTATCCCTCTAGAGAAGATTTGCGTTCTGCATGCGCTGAGGCTTTGTATGGCTCAGGTGCCGATGATATTTCTCTAAGCACCATAGATAAAGACATTTGGGCCATGAAAAATGAATCTGAATTGGGGTATTACGCCCCAATTTCGTATTCAAGACTTCACAAAGGTTATTTCTATGAAGATGAAGATTATAGCATTTCAGAGCTTAATCTTGAGGAAGAAGATGTTGAGGCCATACGTTTTGCCACAGCCATTTTAAATCAATTTAGACATGTGCCTCTATTGGCTCAATATGAAAGCGCCGTTGAAAAAATCATTCAACGCGTGAATTTGAATACAGCCATTGAAGAGGAAAAACACAAAGCGCTGATTCAATTCGAAACAAGTACTGTAAGCAAAGGAAATGAATACCTTGGTCCACTCTTGGAGTCAGCTAAAAGCAAACGGGCTTTGACCTTGTTTTATCAAAGTTTCAAGGGAGAAGAAGTTAAGAAGTACACCATACATCCGCTTCTATTGAAAGAGTATTTGAATCGTTGGTATTTGGTTGCTCATGTGCCTGAGCGCAATAAAACATTGACCTTCGGACTTGAGCGAATGGTGAGCATTGAATCCACTGA
>JBJTWB010000066.1:0-9229 GCA_046081505.1 Bacteroidota bacterium
AAGGTAGTACGTGTTTGCCTCAAGTCCAGAGAGCAACAGTAATCCATTGGGAATGCCTACCGATTGCACAAACACTCCAGTAGATGTAAACAAATCACCATTTGAATTTCCATTACCTCCTTGAATCATGGATACAAGTTGTGAAGCGGTTGTACAACCTATCTGCTGAACAATTGGTGTAGTTGGAATTGGATTCAACAAACATGGTTGTGAAAAACAGCCTGAAAGTTGAGCGGTCTGAAAAACACTTCCAGGCCCATTGTAATTTTCAAAGTATTGAATACCTGCATCTACACATACGTTTCCGCATGTTGTAAAGCGACCTATTTGAATGCGGTTGTTCGAAGTTTGAGTAAATGGATCTGTAGGGATTCTGAAAAGAACATGATTCAACGAATTAAAATTTCCTGTTCCCCAATTATTCAAAACGGTCCCGTCACCTCCCATGGAATACAAGACCCCATCATTCAAACCGTTGCATGCACCTCCAATCATCCATCGGCTAGACAATTCTGCAAGTGTATTCAACCCAGCATTTGCACACGGCATCTGTTCACTTGAATAACCGGAATTTGAAGCGTGAAAAAAATTACAATCCGAGGTAACTTGCCACAATGAATTTGCCCAACCCGCCCCTAGTGATGTTAACCGATAATTGCTGTTTGGAAATTCAACAAAGACATCATGTGTGATATACCCCGTCATGTCAACACCTTCCACAGTTCCATACAATGCATGCTGATCCACAACCAAAACAGGGCTTTGAGTCCATGCATGTGAAACAACAAGTGATAGAAGCAGAAGTAATGAATTTCTCATTACTCCGAAAATACTGCTTTTTAGCGATTAAAAATTCAACAATTCATCAAGTGTTTCAAACAACCTGCTGTTTGCCAAGAAATTCTTTTCAAGTTCTGCGTTGAAAGGTATTGGAGTATCCATACTTGCGCAGCGCAAAATTGGGGCATCTAAGTATGTAAAACAATTCTCTGTAATGCGAGCTGAAAGCTCTCCTCCAATTCCACCTGTAATGGAGTCTTCATGAAGTATGAGTGCACGTCCGGTTTTTTGAACTGATGAAAAAATAGTCTCGTAATCCAATGGAGCTAACGTTCTTAAATCAATCACATCCACATCAGCATATTTCGAATTCTTAATTGCCTCCAATGCCCAATGCACACCATATCCGTATGTAATAATTGTGGCTCTATTTCCTTTATTCACAACAGCTGCTTTGCCAAATGGGATTGTGTAATAACCCTCTGGAACTTCCGATTCAATGCTTCGATAAAGCATTTTATGCTCAAAAAACAATACCGGATTCGGGTCCTCAAAACTCTGACACAAGAGGCCCTTCGCATCTGCAGGAAATGCTGGATATGCGATTTTTAAACCCGGTGTGTGAAAAAACCAAGCCTCATTGCTTTGACTATGAAAAGGACCTGCAGCTGCTAATCCACCCGTAGGCATGCGCACCACCACGTCGGCTTTTTCCGCCCAGCGGTAATGAAGTTTAGCCAAATTATTTACAATCTGATTGAATCCACATGTAACAAAATCGGCAAATTGCATTTCAACCATGGCCTTCCACCCCTTCATACTCAAACCCAACCCAGTGCCAATAATTGCTGATTCACACAAGGGTGTATTTCGAACTCGATCCTTACCAAATTCCGATACAAACCCCTCAGTAACTTTAAAAACACCTCCGTACTCTGCAATATCTTGTCCCATCAACACCAACTTTTCGTGCTTGCGCATGGACTCACGCAAACCGTCTTGAATGGCATCAATAAATCGCATTTTTTTTGTACCTCCCGTAGCTCGAATTTCAGCATTGTTGAATGGCGCATATACATCTTGTACTTCCTCTTGCGTATTCGGAGTAATATCTGGCACATCATAACTGATCTTAAGTGCTGCATTGATTTCATTTTTTAAGTTCAATGAAATGGTCACGGCCTCCGTCTCACTTAAAACTCCCTCTTGTATAAGATATTTTTCATAGTTGTCTACGGGATCTTTTGTTGTCCATTCCTCAATAACACCCTCTGGATAATACTTTGTCCCGCTCGCTTCTTCGTGTCCACGAATACGAAAAGTCAAGCATTCCAAAATAATTGGACGCGGTCTCTCCCGAATACTTTCAAGCAATTGCTTTACGGTCTTATACACTTCCAAAATATTATTCCCATCAATTTGCACAGCGTCCTCTAAAGGCATACCATAACCTATTGCTTTATCAATAAATTGCTTGCATCTGAATTGCTCTTGACTTGGGGTAGACAAACCCCACGCGTTATTTTCAATACAGAAAATAACAGGCAAGTCCCATACTGTGGCAACATTCAACGCCTCATGAAAGTCCCCTTCACTCGCCCCTCCATCTCCAGAAAAAACAACGGTGCCCTTTGGATTCTTCTCTAATTTCTGTGCTAGTGCTATACCGTCTGCAATTCCCAACTGAGGCCCAAGGTGTGAAATCATACCAACCAAATGATGCGCTTTGGTTCCAAAATGAAATGAACGATCTCGCCCCTTGGTGAAACCATCTCTTTTTCCTTGAAACTGCAAGAACAACTTTTTTAAATCCAGCTTGCGCGAAGTAAATACACCCAAATTTCTGTGCATGGGCAAAATGAATTCATCATCTTCCATTGCGCAAGTAATGCCCACAGAAATAGCCTCTTGACCATACGATGAAAACCATTTCGAAATTTTACCCAATCGCAATTGACTTAACATTTTATCTTCAATTAAACGAGGCAACTTAATTGCTTTATACAATTGCAATAGTTCATCGTTAGACAAACCGGACCTATCAAATGCTATGGGGTTTTGATTTTTCATTTGGCGAAATTACACGATTCAACGATTTTTAAGAATTTTTTTGCATTCGTTACAAATGTTAAGAAATACATTTGAAAATTAAATAAATACAATATGTCGAAAAAGTTATTGAATGAAATAAAACTTGAAATTTCAAGAAAAGAAAAAGAGTTAAAAACTTTAGTCGAGATTGCGAATACACTTGCATCCTTGAATAATCAACGTGGTAGGAAATCGAAATTCAAATTAAACTTACCTTCCTTTGACGGAACAACCTCTACCAAAGGAAAATCAAGAAGAGGAAGGCCTGCGGGAAGTAAGAACAAACCCGGTGCAAAGAAAACAGGTCCTAAACCTCAACCTGAAGTTGTGGTAGCTGTAAAATCAAAGAAAAAGAATTAATTTCGCTGATAACCAATCATTTTTGGTTGAATAGACCAACATGAAAATTTTTGAAATACAGGTCACTCCTCTTGTTTCAGAGAATAGTAAATCAATTCTATCAGAAATCCAAAAACTTGGATTCAATTCTGCGTTACATCATTTTCGAATTTTAAAAAAATCTATTGATGCCAGAAGTCGCAACATCAAAGTCAACTTGCGCATTGGCATTTTACCTTTAGAAATCCCTTTTCCAAATTTCACGAAAAGAAATTTCAGTTGCAATGAGCATGCTCGAAAAGTAATCATCATTGGATCAGGGCCAGCTGGATTATTTGCCGCTTTACGATGCCTTGAATTAAATTTAAAACCAATTGTTCTTGAACGTGGCAAAGATGTTCGTTCACGCAGACGTGACCTTGCAGCAATAACCAGAAACGGGCAAGTTCATCCTGATTCAAACTATTGTTATGGTGAAGGCGGAGCTGGAACGTATAGTGATGGAAAACTCTACACCCGAAGCACGAAAAAAGGTTCAGTGCAACGTATACTCGAAACCTTCATTCAATTCGGAGCAGATGAAAACATTGCCGTTGAAAGTCACCCGCACATTGGCACAAACAAACTTCCTCAAATTATTACCAGCATGCGCGAGGCCATATTAGCTGCTGGAGGAGAGTTTTATTTCTCTACGAATGTGATTGATATTCACTTATCAAAAAATAGTATTGAATCTGTTGAAGACGAAAATGGGAATCGATTCACAGGTGATTTCTTTGTATTTGCAACCGGACACAGTGCAAGAAACATCTTCAATCTACTTCATTCAAAAAATATAGCCATCGAGTACAAACCTTTTGCACTCGGATTCCGCATTGAACATCAGCAACAATTTATTGATCAAAATCAATATCATTGCGAAACGCGAGGTGAATTTTTACCTGCCGCGAGTTACAACGTAGTGACTCAAACTACAGACCGAGCGGTCTATTCCTTTTGTATGTGTCCTGGCGGAATTATAGCACCCTGTGCTACCTCTCCGGGTGAAGTTGTAACCAACGGATGGTCACCAAGCAAACGAAATAATGAATGGGCCAATTCAGGAATTGTTGCTGAGGTTTTGGAATCTGACCTTGTCAATTATGAGCAAAAAGGACCTCTTAAAGGGATTCATCTTCAAGAAGCAATCGAAAAAAAAGCGTATACACTTGGCGGTGAATCTGGTTTTGCTCCTGCACAAATGGCCCATGATTTCATGCTGAATAAAACCTCAACTCAGTTAACACCCTCATCATACAGACCAGGCATTACCTCAGTCAATATAAATGAATTATTCCCGAAGAACATTTCAAACGCTTTGCGTGAAGGATTGCAATTGATGGAAAAGAAAATTCCCGGCTTTACGAAACATGCTTTACTCGTAGCCCCTGAAACAAGAACCAGTTCACCAGTGCGAATTCCGCGTGATGCTCAATCATTACAACATTTGGAAGTAAAGAACATGTTTCCATGTGTAGAAGGTGCTGGATATGCGGGAGGCATTGTCTCAGCTGCCATAGACGGTGAGCGTGTGATTGATGCTATTGCATCATTAATTCCGTAATTTCTCTTCCCACTGAAGTTCCAATTGCAACACCCATTCCGCCCATACGAACCGCGATACCTATGCGTTCGCTGTACCTCTCAATGATGGGACTTTTTTTATTCCCCATGGCTATAATTCCAGACCAATGAATATCCAATTCAAAAGACCTTCCATGCATAATCTTTTCAGAGGCAAAACGTTGCAATGCGGCAATAACCTCATCGGTGTTACCTCTTTCCGAAGTGTTCTCTGAATGTGGAAAAAGATGCCTCATTCCACCAATTAAAATACGATCGTGAATTGGGCGAAAATAAATGTATCCTTTCTCTGCATGGTAGGTAGCTTTCAGCTCATGTTTCATGGGCTTGGATACAATTACTTGATTTCGCTTGGGCTGCACATCAAGGAGCGGCAATAATTCACAAGCAAAAGCATTGGTGGTTATGATGAGATTTTCTGTCTTCCATATACCTTCATTGGAAACCACCTCTACCCTATTATTTACTTCTTCGAATGACAGAACGTGCACACCACTGTAAATTTCAACACCCAATGACAACACCAAATTTCTGAATGAGCGAAGCATACTACCGGTATGTATTGCTCCTTCAAATGAATTTTCAATTACACCAACAACATTTTGCATACCGTGATAGTGCGAAACTGATTTAGCCGAATAAACATTCGGTCCAATCATCGAATTAAAATTCGAATTCCATTTATCTACTTGACTTTGACATTCTTGAAAAGAACTTGAATCAAAAAAAACTTCAACCCCCCCGCAAGATTGTAACTCCAAATTTTCTTTACCTATAAGTTTTCTCAACTCAAGTAATCCTTGGAAACGTCGGTTAGATAGTGAAACAACTTCATTTTCGCTCATGGACTGCAAATCATCTTCCAGTTCAGAAATACTTCCGAAACAGGCAAAGCCCGCATTCTTAGAACTTGCCCCATCAGAAAGCCAGTTTCTCTCAAGAATGACCACTCGATGTCCCAGATTTTTTTTCTTCCAATGGTAAGCTGCGGATAGACCAACAATTCCGGCTCCTACTATGATAACATCACAATTCAACAGGAACGATTCTCTTTCCCAAAAACTAGTATTCATACACCAAAGAAAAAAAATTTTATTCAGAGCACAATTAATTTTTTTAAATGTTCGTTAGAATAGAAATCCCTTAAATTATTTATTATGAAAAGACTACTCATCCTTTGGGGCTGCCTTTCTATGCTCCAAACTCAAGCTACACCGATTGCGGAGTTAGACTTTCAAAACAACTCTGAAAAATTAACTCTTCAGTCTTTCAATCTGTTGAATCATGTTGTTTTAGATTTTTATGGGGCCTCAGACATTCACTTGCAGTTCCGCGTCAATAAGAATTACCAGACAGACATGAAACAGAAAGTGCTTTTGGAAAAAAGAATCATGGAAATTGAAGAGTTCCTATCAGAGGAGCACATACCCAAAGAAATTGTTTCTTTAGATATTCTCGAAAAGCAAAACGTGAATGATCGCGATTTGACTATACAGACGAATTACACGAAAGAACGAAACGAAATTTTACGAGTAACTCCAGCTACAATTCATATTGCAGGCAAATACAATTTAAATTTCAAAGAATTGGATCGAAGTTCGGTTGAAGCAGCTCACATTGACTTACACGAAGCAGTTAGCGCTGAACAATTGTCGAAGTACAATTCCATTTCTTCGAAAAGACAGGTGCTCATTATACACAAGTTAATTGAAGCCAATTACACCTCTGAACACCCCATTGCAAATGGACTTGAAATGGAGTTCACGCTATCGCCAGAACTTGCAAAGAAAAAAATGCAACTATTCATTTGGAATGCCAATGCACAAAGTTGGGATCCAATTGGAACCGCAAAAACCAATAAAACAAAAAATGATTTAGATGAATTTTTCACGCAGATAGACATCTCACAATCGGGTACATATGCCTGGGCTGAAACGCTATCAGGAACCAAACTAAAAGCCACTGTTCACGCCCCGAAAATGAAAGCCATCACTTCATGCCAATACATATCAACGGCACCTTACATTCAGGTTGGTGGTGAAATCTCTACCAACCAAGCCAGCGCCACCATTGATATTCCGAAGGCTGTTCAAAAGGGATATATCACTTGCACTTTAACCCATGCAAATGGACAAACCGAAGAAGTAAACTGTGAGATAAACACTTCGAAATGGCAGGCTTTTAAGAATCTTTTTCAACCCAACAAAATTTCAGTAACCTATAAATAATATTGCCATGAACACCACAAAATCCAACATCCCAATTATTGTTTTAACAGGTCTATTATTCATTTGGAATTGTTCATCATTTGGGCACGATCTTCCGACAAGTAGTCCGCAAATTCGACAAATCAACTTCACTGAATTTGCAATGAAGTTCAATACAACGGACAGCAAGCACAAGACCTATCAATTCCGTGAAGCTTTTGAGGTTATTATTCCAATAGATCAAGAAATTGAGATCAATGTGCTCTTTCCGGCCAATGTGCAGAAGAAGAATGAATTTCTAAAATTATTCAGATGGGACGCTGGCAAATCGACCTGGATTTTTGAGAAGAGCATTAAAATTGGCAAAGAAACCGTTGACGGTCAGAATTTTCGAAGCATCGCCTTTTCAAAATCGGGAATCTATGCGGTTTTCGAAGATTTCAAAAACAACGGTGAGACATGCATTCACACGTGCATTGGAAAGAAGTTGATTGCAGGCTCTGTTATTCAAGAAAACATACGCGTTAAAGTTTCACAAGAGGCAGTCAACCCGAATCAAAAACTTCGGCTTGCTACCCATTCTCTGAGTGTATTGTCTGAGATAACTCTCAAGGTTCAAAATTCTAAAAAAGATAATCCAGTGGAAATTCAGTTCAAAATGGGCGAGCTAAAATCATGGCAAGTTCGAGAAACAAAAAAAGGAGACATTCATATTTTCTTTAGGAAAAAAGACATTGAGCGTTTTACAAAAGAAAAAGACGCTTCTTAAAAATCACTTCAGTCCCAACACAACTCAGTTAAACCACCAAAAACCCAACACCATGAAAAAGCTAATCGTTCTCTTCACCCTCTCTGTACTCATCTTTCAAGCAACAGCGCAAAAAAGAAGTCAAAAAATTTCATTTCAAGAAGCACGGAAAAAGAAGTTAATCAGCTTCACAGGACTTGTAAATAGCATTGGCGATAAAAGAAGATTGAAGCTTGCTATGAAAAACAACTCAAAGGATACCATTCAGATTGAACTTGAATGTGGACGCATTTTTCACTGTCAAGATCCACAATACCAGCCGTTTGTTGTTATTCGATCAAAGGATATTGTTCTTGCTCCAATGGAAACAAAAGATACCTATGTGAATGCCGTTTGTGGGAATTCTGGAGCGGCGCATACTCCCGATGGTTACAAAGATTTTAAGGAAACAGAAATGGGTAGTGCTGAATTGGTCGGGGCATTGCAAGATGCGGAGAGGAATCACCTTGACACACACGGATCTATTCAAACCTTAGTTTGGATTTTCACAAACAACCATCCCATTGCAGCCTTGGGCAGAAAGGGCGATACAGAGGCACCTACAGAGCTGATGGCCATTGCCTCAAAGTACAAAGGCGAACCTGTTCCTGTATATCACGTCACTTATCAGGACGTTGAATCTGGATCACAATTGACCTTCAGCGGAAAACCCGAACGCATCACCAGTGAAGTGAGTATTGTTACGAATGAAAAATCAGACATACGCATTGTTATAAAAGACAAATCTGGAGAAGTCATTAAGTATGTTCAGCATATACAAAACCAACAGCCAGGCAGTTTAACACTCCCCGTTGATATTAACCTTTCAGGGCTGGAAAGAGGAGAATACGCACTTGTTGTTGAAACCAACCAAGGAGAAATAGTGAATCAACAAAAAATAACCATTTGAAATATGGCGCTTAACAAGCGCCATATTCCGTTTTTTCCATTATATTTACATAGTTCAGGTAAATCATTTTCTTATGGGTGCTACAAACTCCAACTTCTTTAAACTTGCCCTTTCATTTCTTTTACTGGTAGTGACTGTAAATGCAATTGGCCAAGGGGAAGTCATTCGCATCAAGAGTGACGACATTTTGCGCGATTCCAAAACCAACGCAAAATTAGATGGAGTTCAAATTGTTGTTTTCAAAAATGGTGCGCAACAAGAAGTGCAAGATGCAGGCACCAAAGGCAAATTCGACTTCACACTTCCTTTGGGTTTTACGTACGAATTGAAATTCAGCAAAAGCGATTACGTAGCAAAAATACTTCGTATCGATACCCGAAACATACCACCAGCAGATCGTGCCGGAGGATTCACATTAGAAATGAGCGTTACACTGTTTGCTTATGTCGAAGGGTTCAATACCGACATCATGAAAGACCCCATGAGTAAGGC
>JBJTWB010000067.1:0-19638 GCA_046081505.1 Bacteroidota bacterium
GAAAAGTAAGAGATTATCAAGCTGCAGACGCAGTGCGTTATAACTTCTACACCACTTCAAAGGGAATTCTTGAAAAGAAAGACAACAGTAATCCTGAGTTTGAAGTTCCGGATGCGTTGGCAAAAAAATTAGAGAATAAGGAATTTGGTCGCTATGCAAATAAAAAAGGCGAGTTGGTGACTTGTTTCATCGCAGATCTTGACATAACCGGTGGAAACAGCGGTAGTCCAACTTTAGACGCGAAAGGAAACATTATTGGTATTGCCTTTGACGGCAACTGGGAAGCCATGAGCGGTGATATTGCCTACGAGCCTGCCCTTCAACGTACAATAGTGGTAGACATTCGCTACGTGTTGTTCATTGTAGAAGAATTGATGGGTGGAAAAAACATCATTGAGGAATTGAAATTTGTTAATGTAAAATAACAGATGGGAATAAAAAAAGGGGCCGAGGCCCCTTTTTTTTTGACTTTGTTTTTTCACAAATGCATAAAAGCTTTTTTCTGAAGTAAAAACTCTTCCGTCTCTCTGAAATCTGGATCATCTACACAACAATCAACCGGACAAACGGCTGCACACTGTGGCTCATCATGAAAGCCCATGCATTCGGTACATTTATCTGAAACGATGTAGTATACATCCATGCTTTTCGGATTGTTTAGTCCATCGGCATCCAATTCCCCACCACCATGGATTGGGGTTATGATACCGCGCAAGCCTGTACCTTCACTGTATTTCCATTCAGCACCACCTTCGTAAATGGCATGATTCGGACATTCCGGTTCACACGCTCCGCAATTGATGCATTCATCTGTAATCATTATTGCCATAGCACCTGTTTTTTAATTTCTAATTGTAAATTCGCCACAAAAATAATACAGCGCGAATGAATTCAAAGAAAGAACAACGCATACTAGCATTTGTTCAAATTGGCAAAATCTTGAAATTGTGGGGAACAAGCGCCGTTTACCCTGGTTATTCATGTGGATTAACAGAAGATGAGTATGCCGCCGGAATGCATATTGTTGAGACATCTTACACCTATAACGGTTGGTTTACTTCGGAAGAGGTGCGAAAAATGTTCTACAATTGGTCAGAAGAACTAACTGAAGAAAAATTACTTGCTTGGACTTCCCCCTTCACTTATGCCCTTGAGCCGAAAACCGTAGCCATTATCTGCGCAGGAAATATTCCAATGGTTGGCTTTCATGATATTTTAAGCGTACTAGTCATGGGACATCGCGCATTGATAAAGCTCAGTAGCGATGATGCCATTTTGATTCCTCTAGCATTAAAAATTGCAATGAAATTTGACAATTCACTTGAAAATGATTGTCAATTTGTTTCGGGAAAGCTTGTTGATTTTCACGCTGTCGTAGCCACTGGTAGCAATAGTTCTGCCGTTCATTTCGAAACTTATTTCGGGAAATACCCGCATATTATTCGCAAGCACAGAACAAGCATTGCCATTTTAGATGGCTCCGAATCGGAAGAGCAGCTTCATCTTTTGGGTAAAGATATTTTTGATTATTTCGGATTGGGGTGCAGAAATGTGACAAAGGTTTTCATTCCTGAAGATTTTGATTTAGATCGAATTTTCAAGGCTCTTTATTCGTTTAGAGAAATAAAAAACCACAACAAATACGCGAACAATTATGATTACAACAAAGCCGTTTGGTTGTTGAACAAGGAAGATTTACTCGAAAATGGCTTTATCATTTTCAAACAAGATTCCAATTTAACCTCGCCCGTGGCATCGCTCTTTTATGAGAGATACGCGAATATGGATTCATTGAGACAGACTTTGGATTCGAGAGAAAATGAAATTCAATGTGAAGTTGGAAATCATGGCGTTCCATTTGGAGAGGCTCAAAAACCAAGTTTAAGCGATTACGCCGATCAAGTAAACACCTTGGAATTTTTATCTCATTTGAACTGAAAATTATAAGAAAATCAAGAAACAACGCAACGCGACATCGTGTATCTTTAACCCCATGAAATTTCTAACCTATACTTTTTTCGGAATTCTGTTCGCAAGTTTATTCAGCGCTTGTGAGACTGACGTTGATTTGAATGCTCCTTATAAAAGCACTACCATTGTCTTCGGATTATTAGATCCCGGTGCTGATACGCAGTTTGTGAAGATCACGAAAACTTTTTTAGGCAATGGAAACAATCTTGAATACGCTCAAATTCGCGATAGCTCTGAATACCAGTGGGAAGAATTTAATTTCATTCATTTGGAAGAATACAACCCCAACACGGGAAATATCATGAATACGTATACTCTTCAGGAGATGACCATCACCAACAAAGATGTCAATGGTATTTTTTATGGTCCTGAGCAAACGGTTTATTTCCTTCCAACGCCAAATGGCCTGAACAGCAATGCCATGTATCGAATTGTAGTTGATTTTGTGAGCAGACCAGATGTTCAAGCAGAAACGAATGTGATTCCAGCCACCAGTGTATTCTTTCAGAGTCCGCAAGAAAATCTTGGACTATCATTGGCGAGTGTTAACACGGTAACAGGTGCAATTGATTACAGAGATGAAGTGAGTATTCGTTGGACTCCAATTGACAATGCGGAAATTTATGATCTTTCTCTGCGCATGTATTACAAAGAAAAGGTTTATGCCGATGATGCCTTAACTGTGCTTGTTTCAGAAACAACGAAATTTGTTGACTGGAACATTGGAACATTCAACGCCGATGATTTGGATTTGAATTCTGGATACTACAACTTAACCTTTAATGCGGAGCCTTATTTTGCTTATTTAGGAAATTCAATTCCAACTGACAATCATGTTCGCAGAGAGGTTGGAACCTATGATGGAAACAAAACACGTGCTTTTGAATTGCGCATGGGGTTGGCCAATGAAGAATTGAAAACGTATATCAATGTGAATTCACCGGTAACTGGAATCATTCAAGAGAGACCAAGCTATACGAACATTTTAGGAGGCCTGGGATTATTTGCTTCTCGTGCCAGCTCGTATGTCTACAATATCCCCCTTGAATCAGGCAATAACACAACAAACATCAATGCTTTGGTGAATGGTATTTACACAGCAGATTTAAACTTCTGTGATCCCAATCCCAACAACAACGAATTCAGTTGTAATTAATTCTTTACAATGAATTTTTCGGTATTGCCCAACTTGATGAGGTACAAGCCGTTTTGAAAATTGCTTAGTTGAATTTCCTCTCCATCAGACACCTTTCCTGATTGGACTGCTTGACCATTCGACGCATAAATCATGTATGGCATTTGATACAAGCCCCGTTGATTGATGCGAACAAAATCGGTGGTTGGATTTGGGTAAATTTCGAATTCGCTTGGCGCAATCTCGGCAACACTATTCGGTGTTGTGGCAATTAAAACTCCTGATTGAGTTCCTGCAGTATAGTTGACTTGCACAACTGGTACACGCCATTCATGCACCAACCATTTGTATTCTACAGCAACAGGTCTGTCAAATTGAAATCCGAATCCAATGAAATCAACATAAACTGAATCAGAAGCATAAATGGTGGTCTTTACTCGCAAGGCATCATAAGATGTTCCAAAGACATTCACCGTTCCCCAACCATCAACCTCATTCACTCTTGTCTGTTCTGTCTTTCTGTAACCCAAGGTAGGTATCTCTGTGATCTGTTGAGAATCATGCGACATATAATCACCAAACGCAAGTGGATACTGATAAATGATATCAATTGGATTTCCTTGTGAAGGAATTGGAATACCATTTACAGTTGCACCAACTCCTGTGATAGCATAACGTTGATTTGTATTCTGATAATAATTATATAGATCTTCCAGCGTAATTGGAAGCTGTCCAAAATTCCCTCCTAAAGAAGTTAATCCTTGAGCGAAATCTGAATTGTGATTCGGATCGAATGGGCTATTGAAAAATATTTGATATGCGAAGGGGGTTGTTGCAATATCAATACATTCTGTCTGTGTTACATTTCCGGTAGGTTGAATGTTCGACTCATCGAAATTCCATATGTAATTCGCACCTGTTGCGGCCTCATCGAAAGTACCAACGTACGTAGCGTTTTCTTGGGCTAAAACATCATTCGCATGTGGCAAATCGTTTTGACCAATTGTGATTTGAGCATTCGATTGCATCGCAAACAAAACGAAAACTGGGAAAAGAATTTTTTTCATTTTTTATAAGGTTGAAACGAAGGTATAAAAATCGTTAATAGCTTGTGAGTAATTTTTTTTCTACTCGAGTAAAGGAAAGGTGTTCGTCAAATAAATTCGCATAACCAATAAACCAAAACTTATTCGTGCAACAAATGGATAAATACGATTTCGTTATACTGGATATTATTCAAACATTCCGTAAAAACAACAAGAACCAGTACATCAAATTGAATCAATTGGAGGCTAATTTTTGGACACGTATTCAACGTGACGCAGCACACCAGATGCATAGTACGCAACTTGGTGAACGTGTGACTAAGCTTTATTTAAACGGCTTTATTGTGAACAAGAGCGGCTTAGGTTACAATTTAACCAAGAAGGGCAAGGAAGAGCTCGTTCATACTATCATTGAATAATTAAAGCATTTCGTTGGCTAAATTGGCTAACGCGCTTCGCTCACCTTTTTCCAAAGTAATGTGACAATATAAATCTTGTCCTTTTAATCTTTCAATAACGTAAGATAATCCATTTGAATGTTCATCTAGATAGGGCGTATCAATTTGTCTTACATCTCCTGTTAAAATCACCTTGGTATTTTCACCCGCGCGAGTAATAATGGTCTTCACTTCATGTGGGGTTAAATTCTGTGCTTCATCAATAATGAACACACAATTTGACAAACTTCTACCGCGAATAAAAGCCAATGGGGTAATCACAATTCGTCCTGAATTTTGCATTTCCTCAATCACCTTTCTTTTCTTTTCATTTTCAGAGTATTGTTTTTTGATGAAATTCAAGTTGTCGAAAAGCGGTTGCATATATGGACTAACCTTCTCTTCTGCATCTCCAGGTAAAAAACCAATTTCTTTATTTGACAACGGAATTATGGGTCGAGCTAGAATCAATTGATCGAAGGTATTTCGCATCTCGAGAGAACCAGCCAAAGCCAACAGTGTTTTTCCTGTTCCTGCTACTCCGGAAATGGTTATCAATTTAATATCAGGATTCATGATGGCATCTAAAGCGAAAGCTTGCTCAGCATTTTTCGGTTTAATTCCAGATGCATACACTTTATCAATTCTTCGCAACACACCTTCAGCGCCAAAGAAGCTCAACGCACTGGAGTTTCCACATTTCAAAATGTAGAAGTGATTGTTTAATTTTTGTTTACCTAGAAGCGATGTCTTCTTCAAAAAACCATCGGTATAAAGCTTCCGTATAGAATCTGCATCTTCCGTTTCAATGGTAGAAATTCCACTATACATCATGAGGCTCTCTTTCACCTTACCCGTCTTATAATCTTCCGCTACAACATTAAGTGCCTTTCCTTTTAAACGAAGATTAATGTCTTTCGTAACCAAGACTACCTTTTTTCGCTTTTCAATTTTCTGTAATTGAATGGCTGCGTTTAATATCTTATGGTCGTTTTTATGATTTGCAAAAACAAACTCGGCATCTTCATGAACAGATAAATTAATATCTAAAATGATCTTCAGTTTACCTCCCTTTCCGTTGTCGAGTGGAATCCATTCATTCAACGTATGATTTTCGGACAATCGATCTATGATTCGAATACATTCACGCGCTTCAAAATTCTTCGTTTCGTTTCCTACTTTAAATTTATCTAACTCCTCAAGCACCGTAATTGGAATGGCCACATAGTTATCTTCAAAATTATTTATGCTATTGTGGTCATGGAGTAATACGCTTGTATCGAGTACAAAAATCTTGGGTGTTTTACGTGGAGCCATGGGCTGTTTTTTTACGAATGTAACAACCGCTATGTCAGTCTTATTTTAAAAATTATGGTGAGTTATCAACGAAGCAACTTCATTTCTTCACGTAAAACTTAATGCCCAGATAACTCACTGAAATAAAAAAGAAAATTTGAAGCGCAAGACCAATTCCCCCATAATCAAACCAGTGACTTATTTCCTTTCCAACTATATCAGGACTATTGAGCACGAAAGGAATAAATACAAGAAAGATTAACCCCATACCGAATATTCGTTCGGGCAATCCATTTAATTTCCAAATGAATAACATTGCTATGGCGAACATAGGCAAAGACCACATAAAATGCTCGGTATCTGTATGCAATAAAATCGGAATCAATGCAATTAAAACAAAAACTTCTATCGTTGAAACCCGTTGAACCTTGCGTTTCCAAATCCAAAACAGATAAATCAATGCCACTATAACAAGGGTACTCATCACTACAACTTGGGGTGAATATACAATGTGTAAATTTCCTAACAACTTGGTAATACTAGCGTAGATTGTATTTGGACTAAATGCCAAATGTCCGTTATGATCTTGAACAGCTTTTAACCATTGTATGTGAAGTGGAATGATTCTACTTCCTACTAGCAAAAGAAATAGGAAACCCGACGCCACCATTGAAAGCAGCATACCCTTCAATATGATCCATTGACGTTTCCAAAGAAAGTAAGGCAAGAGAATAACAAAATGAACTTTCAATATCAGCACCAAACCGAATATCACACCGGATTTAAAATATTTGTTCTCTTGAGCAAAACGCAAAAGCAAAAGAATCAAATACAAAATCAAAGCATTCACATTCCCCAAAAAAAATTCTCTTTCAATAAAATCGACACCTAGAAGCAACGTAAAAAAAACCATCCACTCTGCCATTCTTTCATTGCACTCTTGGAAATGAAGAAGCCTTTTCAATTCATTAGCGATTCCCAAAAAAACAAAAATGGTAATGATATAATAAATCACGGCCGCTAGAACATAAGGTATAAAGCTGAAAGCTAAAAAAGGCATTAACGCCTCTGGCGTATATTTATAAAAGCCGCTACTTAAGCCAAAGTCTACTCCATAGACTTGATCTGAATTTCTTAAAGCTTCTGCAGCTCCGTAATAGACGTTGAAATCACTGAGTTGAAATCTTTCATTGACAAATAAAAGAATCAAATAAAGCAAAGGAAAAAGCACAACCAAAGTTGTGCTTTTCCAATTATATCGATTAAAAATGTGATACACTACTTAACAATTAACTTAGAAGTTTCAAAGTTAACTGAATCTGTGGTTGTTTGAATCATATACATACCTGAACTTAACGACTCAATGTTTAACTGAGCTGTAATTTGATTGGCTTGAATAACCAGCTGACCTTGAAGTGTGTAAATGTTCACATTCTTTAGAACAGTGTTCGTGAAATAAACAACATCTTCGGCTGGCTGAGGATAAAGACCACTTTCCTCCCACTCCATTTCATTCACACTCAACATTGGATTAACTACAGGCGAGGTGTTTTGACATCCATTGCTAACACCGGCATACACATGCGTTGGAAATGTTGAATAAAGAGCCAAATTCAATTCTGGACCAACAACCCCATCAGCTTCCTGGAAGGTCATACCGCCGTCTATGGATGTGAACCACTCCACGTAGCTTGTGCCATCATAATTATTCACATACATAATCATTCCTGATTGTTGAATCTGCGGAGTAGCCGGAGCTACTTCAGATATTGGAAAAGTTCCAAGTGTGTAGTTAGATGTAAACCCGTCTGCTGTTTCGTAAACCAAACGCACATTATAATTTCCCGGAGTCTGATACGTGTATACGGTTTCAGTTACAGGAATTGTATTCCCATCGCCCATATCGTAGTATGCATTCGCAATTGGCATTGCAACACTCGATTGATTCTCGAGTTCAATGGTTCCACAAACGGCGGTGTAATCGAAGTCTGCTTTAACATTGGAAAGCAAGCAAGTTGCCGAACCTCTTTCTTGATCTTCCAATAGTCCTACAGTACAGAATTGTTGGAAAGAATTTCCTCCTAAGAATACAAATGAATCAAGCGCAGAATCGCTAGCATCTGCGATAGCAAGGGTTATATGATATGCCTCGCCAACGGTTAATCCGCCAATTGAAGCAAACATGGGAACTGTATAACCGTCTACCATGAAGTTTTGTAGGTTATTTGAATTGTCAACATACAAATTGGCGTTCTGAGTAGCGTTGATTGTATTGATGGAAACAAACTCACCTGTTCCTGGGACTAGCGCAATATTCACAGCGCCGTTGGTAAATGTACCTGCTATTCCGGGGCCACTCAAGAAAAACCCGAAAATATCATTGAAACTACTTCCCACCCATTCTGGATATTCCACCGAAGCAAAAACAAATTGAAATGTCATGCTATCACCGGTTGCAATGAAATCGAAATCAATTTGGGCTAAGTCGTGTGTAATGAAGCCAGTTAAGGCGCTTAAATCGGCATTGTTCGAAATTTGCCCATTATTTATGAAGTACGAATTGCTTGACATTGGACTTTTGGCATGCCCCGTAGACATAACGATACCTGATGTAATTCCAAGATTGACATTGTCTCCATTTTGAAAAGTTCCAAACTGTGCCGAATCGCCTTGGAAAGCGATGTTGTTTACGAAAATTCCATTTGACAAAAACAGATTTTCAATTGCAGCTGCTTGATTTGTGATGGAATCGATTTGAATTTGAGACCAAATAGGACTAACAGCAATAGAAAAAAGAGCTAAGAATAACTTTTTCATTGTTAAGGATTTACAACGAAACTACAACTTTAGTTTTTAAATTGAAAATTTAGTTGACGAAATCAGAAAAGCGCTTTTTGAACTTTTCCAATTTGGGTGTTATCATGATTCTGCAATAGGGCTGTTCACCATGCAATTCGAAGTATTGCTGATGATAATCTTCGGCCTTATAGAAGTTTGTGAATGCCGTAATTTCTGTAACTGCAGGAGCGCCCCACTCAGCTGTTTCATTTACAATTTGAATGGCTGCCTCAGCCACCTTTTGCTGCTCATTGTTGTGATAAAAAATAGCTGATCTGTATTGTGTACCTACATCAGGTCCTTGTCTATTCAGTGTAGTTGGATCATGCACCACAAAAAAGATCTCTAGCAATTTAGCAAATGAAACAACCCGTGGATCGAAAGTAATTTGAACCGCCTCTGCATGTCCAGTAGTTCCATTGCAAACTTCCTTGTATGCAGGATTTTTTACAAAACCTCCAGCATAACCCGATTCTACTTTGTAAACTCCTTTTGTGTTGGCATATATGGCCTCAACACACCAAAAGCATCCTCCGGCCAAAGTTGCAACTTCTGTTGTATCATTCATATTCACTTCTGTAAAATTTGTAATTTCTTGTTTAGCATTCATTTGACAACTCACTCCGAAAAGGGTTGTCACAAACAAATAAACGAAAGTCATGCGCATATTCCATTAAACAAGATGATGTCCAAAATGTTGTCATTTCACCTTTTTTATTTTCGTTCCGAGATGAATTTTTTTCAAAGTTTTTTTACCACGAGTAAGTTCTCCAAATTGCGTATATCTGCCGTTTAGATGAGGTGTTGCCGACAAGGTTATAAAAAACTGAGCACTCTCTGTATGCTTTCCTGCACTTGCCATACCAATAGTATTTGAGTCAAATGATCTATTGCTTAATTCAGAGTATATGACAGAACTCATTCCGCTCATACCATCGCCCCGTGTACATCCCGCCTGAGCAACAAATTCTGGTATAACTCGATGAAATGCTATGTTTTCGAAATAGCCTTGCTGCGCCAATTGCTTGATATTCGCAACACTCATTGGGCATCTTTTGCCATCCAATCGCAGTACCATCTTACCTTGATCGGTGTGTATTCGAAGAGTAGAAACCTTATTTCTTCTCCAGGTTTGATACGATGGAAATGGCTGAGCCATTGCCGAAGGTTTCACATAAACATGTTCAGGGTCTATGGACCCCAATGCTTGAATGATGGCAATACGTGTTTCAATGGTTTCATCACCCGTGAGGTGACTCAATTGATTATTAAAAAGATCAATTAGTTCCTGATTGCGCACAAATTGCGATGGATTCGAATGAATAAAATCGGCTACCAAAGATTGCACACCAAAGTCTTTTGCGTGCAGTAAAATATTTTCTTCAAATGAATATTGCCCTGGAGTATTCAAATATTCTCCAGTGCCCAAAGCCGTTTCGGCAATAGCATACTGAACCGCTGGTTCGAAGGTCTCCAATGACAGAATTAAACTATCGAGCAGGTGATACGAATTTGTCGTACAACGAACCCATTGCATGCGTTCTATGGTATTTTCAGTTTCAAAAAAATGGAAAAGAATTGCATTCTGAGCGTCTAAGTGACCGTTCTTGTTCCAAGCTTTGGTTAAGATTACTTTCTCATCGATGGTCCAGTTCTCTTGATTCAGGATTGTTCGTATTTGATCAAAATTTATCTGATTAAATTGAATTTCCAACCATGCTTTTGCGAATGAATTTTCACATTGAGTAGTCCAATTTAAAGGCAACCACTGAAAGACGTTGCTACTATCCAATTGGGTCAGTTGAGCGCATGCTGAAAAAGACAGACGTTCGCTTTTATTCAATATATCTTTTACTAAGAGATGCCCCTGACCACACAATGCAATTGGTCGGTGAAGCTTTACTCTAACTTGAAGATTTTGCTCAGATGCATACCATTCGCGAAGCCAAGAAACAAAATCATTCTGTTGTCGAATTGATTTAAAATTTGATTTACCAATAGCAACTGCCAAAAACAAACGAGACTTTTCATTCATGGCGGCAACTGGTGAGACGCGGACAATATCGACAAGCCAATTTTGAGGATTACACTTTGCAAAAACCAGTGCCTGTGACATGGCATTGAGTTTTTGTGTTGTTACCTGTTCGTTTTCTTTCCATAATAGAGGTAACTCCTCGTAGGGATTAATGCATTTCGCAAGAGCCAAAAGAGCTGCTTCTCCGCATTGAAATTGCTGATCCATTTGAATAAAATCTTGAATGGGCTTGACAGAACTCATGCTTCCTATTTGACCAATGGCGAATAAGGCTGCATTGAGCACTTCCCTTTTGCAATTCTTCGATTGAATTAATTGGTGGAGTTGGTCTAAATGTGCCTCTTCAGCCCAGGTAGCGGCTAAATGACAGGCTTCCAATTGAATTTTTGAACATTTTGAATTCAGTGCATTGTGAAGTGCATTTCTTCTGGAGTCGACAACCTCTTTTTGTAAGATGTATATATCCTTTTGAGCAAAGACCCCACATGAGATAATTTGAAAAAAAAGCTGAAGGATAAGAATTTTTGGAACCAATAAATACAGCGAATTCCGCATTTATTTATCTACAGTTGGAACGGAAACGCACATTTGAAAATAAGCCATATCATCAGGCATGACAGAGAACGTATACCCCCAACCTTTTTCGGCCTTTTTTGCTATGGTTAGTAAACCCAAGCCCGCTCCTCCCTTTTTGCTCAACTCATCATGGAGCAACTTGTGGCGAATTTCTGATTTAAAATCTAACTTGTCGTAATCAACGAGAAGCTCAACTCGAGGCATCAATTCCTTCGCATGATTCACACCGAGCATATTTCCTGTACAAATTTTAAAATAGTCTTTACCTTTTGCTATGATTACGTATGCGTTCATTTTCTCGGAACGATCTCTCTCTCCATGAATACTGATATTCTGTAACATCTCAACAAGTACGGTGACTACTCGTTTCATTGTTTGTCGAGTATTTCCAGACTTTCCAAGATCTGTGCAAGATACCGCCTCAGTAATATGTTCATTTCGATTTGAAGTGAAATCTCCGAAATGAGGGAAGACAAGTAGCTCAGCCGATTCTGGACGAATCACAGAGGAAATCGACTTGTGGTAGTCGGCTTGAATATCTGTTACCCTTTTTGTACTTGTGGCCATAAGCTTCATGTCAAAGATAACTTAACCTTTGACTAAAATATTACTCTTTGGGTACGATATTTTATGAACAATGTTTCGTTTCTATCCCCTCGAGATATCAATACAAGTAATTTCAGGTGGAATTCCAACACGACCTGGGAACCCTAAAAACCCGAATCCCCGGTTGATATAAAGAAATTGCTCTCCTTCATTGTAAAGTCCACCCCATCTCTTGTATCCAAATAAAGGACTTGGGCTGATTTTGATATGTAACATAGGGGCTTCCAATCCAAACTGCGCACCATGAGTATGTCCGGAAAAAGTAAGGGCAATATCTTTTTTCCCCAGAACTTGTTCTTCCCAGTGACTTGGATCATGAGAAAGTAAAATTCGAAATGACTCTGGGTTAGACTGCTTCATGGCCAATTCCAGATCACCGTGTTTACTGAACCTTCCTCTTCCCCAATTTTCAATTCCAATCAATTCAATTTTTTGATCACCCTTCTCCAATAAAACCGTTTCATTTCGAAGTAAGCGAAAACCCATAGACCTGTGAATACCTTCCAATTTTTGCATATTCGCAGTTCGCAATGGAAGCGTTAATTCATCACTTGGATCATAAACATATTCCGCATAGTCATGATTCCCTAGTATTGAAAATTTACCAAAAGGTGCCTGCAAACGAGCGAAGGTCTCCACCCAAGGCTCAGCTTCTTCAGCAAAATTATTTACCAGATCACCCGTAAAAAAAATAACATCAGGTTTCAAACTATTGATGATGTCTATGGCGCCATTCACCTCATTGAAGCTATTATCTAAAAAACTTCCCAGATGTGCGTCGCTAATTTGCACAATGCGTAATCCCGAGAAACGCGGGGGTAAATTTTTGAATTGGATTGATTCATTCATTACCCGAAAGTCATACTTACCTTGAACAATTCCGTAAATAGTACCTCCAAAGGTGACTGCAGCAGCACCGAGCCCCACTTGATTAAAAAATTGAATACGCGTCATTTTTTCAGACTCCATTGCATTCGGATCAACCGAGGCAACTTCCGATTTCTTTTGAAACTTCTTTCGCGTCCAGTTCAATAATCTTAAACAGTCATTCAAAAAATGAAAAACCAAAAAAATGGTTTTGGGCAAAATGAATAAAAAGATGAATCCCGTAGCGAAGTAGAAGAATCCGAATGACTTATTGTTTACGCTGTCGCGCGATCCCGAGGCCAATATGATGATTAGCGTTAGTGTTAAAATGGAAGGAATCCAATAAAGCCAACGTAGAAACTTTCGCTTCCGGTTCGCGATGCGGTTCGTTAATTGTTTAATACCCTGATATCCGTAGAAATCAACGATAAAAAAAATGCAGCTGAAAATGGACAGGAAGATGAAAAACTTACTCATTGCTTGTGCAAAAGTACTATTGACTTTGCATTCACAACAAGATTTCCTGTAATCGGTTCAAATAGGTCGTTCCGACGGGGATTTCTTGACCGCTTACAAGTACAGATTTTGTTCTTACTTTTAAGATTTTAACCTTGTTCAAAATATATGATCGATGCACTCGAATAAATGCATCTTTTGGCAAGGTTTCCTCAAGAGCTTTCATACTCATCTTTACAACAAGTGGTCTCTTACCATCCAAAACAAATTTGATGTAATCTCCTAAGCTCTCTGCATACATGAGGTCTTTAAAATAAATTTGATGTAATTCGAAATCAGCACGGACAAATAAAGAAAAATCTTGGTTGCTCTTGGATCTTTTTTCCTCCACCATTCCTACCCAATGATTCAAATTTCCCCGAACATCCTGTGCAATGAAATCTCTTCTTACACAATCAGAGCTCGCCTTTTTTTGTGACGAAAAATGAACAAAGCAAATGTTTTGACCTTGATCAAACAATTCTGATGTTTGTCCCGATTTTGAATCGTCAAGGAAAACCAAATCAACTGGAAATTTTGTAAAGTAACTCAAAGCGTCAGCTACCTCACGAAATTTTTTTACCATTTTAATTGTTCCATCTGTTTGCAATAATTGTTTGCAAAGCACATCAACATCAGAAGTGTGCTCATCAATGACAATTGCTCGAATCATGGCGTTATGACTTCATTCGCAATTGAAAAGTTTCCTTAACAAAATTGAAAATCCCATTTTATCGACGAATTTTATAAAACATCATTGAAAACGAATGACTTAATTTTTTCTTATTTAGAATGATTTCACTTAATGTATCTTTGCTGCATGATTCGCATTGTCATAGCAGATAAAAGTCAAATCACCCACAGTGGGTTACGCAGCATATTCTCAAGTTATGAGGATTTATGCATTGTAGGGCACGCACATGCAGAGGATGAACTCTTGGATATGTTGAATGAATTTGAAACTGACATTGTATTTATTGACTACACATCACCTGAGTTTTCCGTCAATACGATTAAACGAATTAAAGACAATTTCTCAACAACAAAAGTAATTGCACTTACAGAGGACCAGAGTGGAAAGACATTGGTCAATGCCATTCGCGCCGGGGCTTTAAGCTATTTAAGAAAAGACTGCGATATTCAAGAAATCATAGAAAGTATATACGATACTCATCGAGGTGGTGCATTTTATTGCGGGAAAATTATTGAGCGTATTCGTAAAGAATCAATTGACATTTCCGACTTAGATTCGGCCACATTTACATGTGAGCCTACACCAATTTCTCAACGAGAACTGGAGATAATTCAACTCATTGCTGAAGGGTATACCAATACTGAAATAGCAGAAAAACTCTATCTTTCAACACACACCATAAATACACACAGAAAAAACATCATGCAGAAATTAGGTATTAACAACACCGCTGCTTTAGTCATGTTCGCTGTAAAGATGGAGTTGGTGCATCCGAACAAATTCTTGTTTGCACAGGAAGTCAATATCTAATATTGACTTGAAATTCTTATTTTTGAAAAATACCATCCTGCAAGGGAAGAAATTAAAAGCTCAATGATAGCTGAAGTAAATTCAATGCGTGTTACACGCACATCACACTCGCGTGTGCAAGAGGTTGATTGGAGTAACCTGGGGTTTGGAAAAGTTTTTTCAGATCACATGGTTGTCATCGAATATCACAACGGCACTTGGCAAGCTCCGGAAATTAAGCCGTACGGTCCAATTCCTTTTTCACCTGCAATTAGTGCATTGCATTATGGCCAAGCATTATTTGAAGGATTAAAGGCATACAGAAATGATAAAAACGAAGCTTTTGTTTTTCGTCCTGAGGAAAACGCCAAAAGATTAAACGCAAGCGCAGAACGTCTTTGCATGCCTTCACTTCCAACTGAACTTTTTTTATCTTGTTTGCATGCACTTTTAGAAATTGACAAATCATGGATACCAACTGGTCCTGGTGAAGCATTGTATATACGACCCCACATGTTCGCTATTGATGAATATGTTGGAGTAAAACCAAGTGATAGTTATTTGTTTGTCATTTTCACATGTCCCGTTGGAGCATATTATACTTCAGAGTTAAAGGTGAAAGTAGAGAGAAGCTATACTCGAGCAGCGAACGGTGGCACAGGGAGTGCAAAAGCTGCAGGCAATTATGCTGCAGCCCTACTTCCCACAAAAAAGGCCCAAGAAGAAGGATTTCAACAATTGCTTTGGACCGATGCTAAAACGCACGAGTATTTGGAAGAAAGCGGCACCATGAATGTCATTTTCAGAAAAGGTAACACCCTTATCACTCCTGAACTCACCGACAGTATTCTCAGTGGTGTAACCCGAAACTCTGTGTTGCAATTAGCGAAAGATTGGGGGTATGAAGTTGAGGAAAAACGAATTGCTGTTAAAGAACTAGAAGACGGACTCAAATCTGGTGAAATTCAGGAGGCCTTTGGTGCTGGAACAGCTGCAACGATTGCACCCATTCGCGAAATTCAAATTGGAGATGCGCTCTATACGCTTCAACCTTGGAACTCATGGGAATTCGCTCCTAAAGTATCGAATCATTTAGATGCGCTTAAACGTGGTTTGATCGGAGATATGCACAATTGGAATTTTCCTATTTAAAGTTTTTCTGAGTAGATATACCACGTTTCTCGACTTTCGAAAGGTCGATAGAGATAATAGACTTTATTCTCTTGAATAGTTACATGTTTCGTGTAATTCCAATACAATGTCTTCACCTTTTCAAACTTGCCCGTTACAGAGTTGGTTTGAAATAGATCTGTATATCCGTTCTTTCCTTTCACAATAAAAATCAATTTTCCGTTAGACATTTTCTGAATGGAAACGACCTCTTGTTTCTTTTCTAACTCAATCAAATCTGCGTTGAAACCCGTGGTGACAATCTGACCAACTGAATCAACAGTTATTTTTCTGCTTTGAGAGAAGTTATAAATTTCCCAAGACGATTTCAGTTGAACGGCAATGGCCTTGGGATCATGATAATACAAATCGTGCTGAAAGCCTGTCATATAACCTCCAACAATTTCTTTGGGGATACCCGTGTCGAGTTGAATCTGCAACGCTTCTTTTTTCTTGTAGCCTGGCAAATATTTGTATTGTGACTTAAACAATTCCAAAGTCATTGAGTCTGCAACTTGTTCCACTAGCAAGGCGCTCTCCTTTCCCTTTTCATAGAAGTAGTAGGCATATTCCGGAAAGTCCTCCGTAAAGGTTTGAAAGATGATCTTATTACCCAAGCTACCGCTGATGGGTAAAACTTGTTCGCGAAAAAACTCAGATGAGACGAGAACGAGATTTTTTGAAGGCTCATTCACCAATTGAAAAACATGATTCTCTGTCAGCAAATAGCACTCACCTGTTGGACTCAAGTGCAATCGTTCAGCGGGTTCTGATATGGCAAAAGAAAAAGTGATTTTACCTTTTTCATTCAATTGTGCAATCCACGCCCCCTCCCATAATTCTCTTCCCTCCGTTGACTTTTTAAAATACTTTTCATGCTCGTACAAGAGCATGGTCAATTGATTATTCCAAAATACAAAGTCCGCAACATGGTATTGCTTGTGTCCAAATACAGAGTCAGGAGCACTCGAAACAGAAATACTAGGTAGCGCATAAATGGATTGAATTAAAAAAATAGTATCGGGTAGAACAGTCAAGTTTTGCGACTCGAATCCAATGGATTGGATGATATACCCCGACTTACTTTGTGCTATTTCTACTCTTCCTTCCTGATCACTAACAGTGGCTTTTTTCTTATTTCCCCATTCAACCAAAACACCTTGTATGGGCTGCCTTGTTTCGCTTTCAACCACCACAGATTTCACCTGAGCCTTCAAGTTAACGGCAGCGAAACAAAGCATTATGATTACTACTCGGATCATGCCTTAAATATCGGGATCAGTGAAACACCGTGCTATCCAAAAAATTGCAATTATTTCCTTTCTTCAGTACCCCACTCGAGCAGCTCATCTACTGTATTTTGAGTAACGCTGTGATAAAATGGTCTTGTATGTAGATAGATATTTACAGCAACTGACTTGTATCCACTTGTAACCAGTGCTTCAAACAAAGGAGCAACAAATTTCCTTCTTCCAACCTTTTCCAAGAACTGGGCTAAATCTGCGAATACTGCTTCGTTTTTAGCTTGAATAGACAACATGAACCATGCGAACAAAACTTCTGAATTTCCAATTTTGGAAATATGAAAATCCGCATCCAAAGACTGAATTTTACTCAACGATAAATTGAAATTCACGTTTGACAAAAACCGATACCGTTCTTGATAGCTCCAATTGTTCCAAGGCAAATCATTGTTCTTAATTTCTTCACCTTCCCACATTAAACGAAGGGCATCTACCCTTTCCAATTCCGTTGATTCCACGGTTGCGGTATTTGAGGGAAGACCTGGTGAGTAAATCCATTTTTCCAAACCTATAGCTTCAGCCTCTTCTGTGTTAAGTAGTTCTGATGTTAGAATATCAACAAATCCTTCAGTGGTCATTACACCGAAAGCATGTGATTGAAAATAATTTTTCAAAAACGCATCGAATTTTTCTCTTCCAACTTTTTCTTCGATGGTGCGCAAAAAGAGATATCCTTTGTTGTAAGCGATGTCATTCATTCCATCATCTGGATTTCTGTTTTCCAAGGCTAGTTTCAAGTGGGTATCTTCCGCTGGAAGTTCTGCAAGAGTAGCATTTAAGTCTTGACGCGCAAGCGTAGCGAGCATTTCAGCTTTCGACTTTCCATACAACGATTCCATGATGCGTTGTTCGAAATAGACCGTGAATCCTTCATTCAGCCAGAAGTCGTTCCAGGTAGCGTTGGTGACCAAATTACCGCTCCAACTGTGAGCGAGTTCATGTGCAATAAGTGAAACCAATGATTTATCTCCGGCTAAGATTGTTGGTGTTGCGAAGGTCAACCTTGGATTTTCCATACCTCCGCACGGAAATGCACCAGGCAGAACAAGAACATCATAGCGCTCCCATGCGTATGGTCCATACAATTCTTCGGCAGCGTTCACCATATTGGGCATGTCTTGAAATTCTGCATGAGCAAAATCCAAGACTTCTGAAGTTGCATAAACACCTGTTCTTTCATCGAGTGATTTAAAGGACAAATCTCCAACTGCCAAAGCAAATAAATAAGCAGGAATAGGCTGCTTCATTTCAAAATGATATTTACCCGACTCCGATTTTTGTTGTGGATTTTCTGCAGACATCAGAGCAATTAAGCCTTCGGGAACGGTAACATCTGCGCTGTATGTAAAACGAATGGAGGGGCTATCTTGACAAGGCAACCACGTTCGCGCTAGAATAGCCTGAGATTGTGAAAACATGAATGGCGCCTGTCCTTCTGTTTTCACCCACAACAAGGCTTCTGCATTGGCTTCTGTAACATATTCAATCTCTATTTGTTTCGAAGAAGATTCAATTGGAATGTGCAATGCTCTTCCCAAATAGGGTACATTTTCACCCAAGGTAAACTTCACTTTTTTCCCATCGACACGAACCTCTCCAATATTTAAATTTTTGGTATCCAAAACAATTTCTTCAGCATCCGGTTTAGTTTGAATGGTGTAGTTAGCCGTTGCAAAAATCATTTCAAGTTCGGTATCAACCTTTGCAGTCCAATTCAAGTGTTTTACAATGGCATTGGATTGAGCCGCAGAGTGTGGATCAAAAGAAAGAGCAGAAAATTTCATAGGAGGTACGGAGTGAGTTGTTTCTTTTTGATTGCTGCAAGACCACAAGAATATGGGTATGATAAGAAGCAAAAGTGCGCGTTGCATTATTTCAATTTTTGAATCCGTCCAAAAACACCTAAAGGGAGAACAACCCCGCTTTTTCCCGACAAATAAAGTTCACCAATGGTTAAGTTCTTTCCCGCAAACGGACGTAATAAATTCTCTACAATGAGAGGTGAAAGTCCAAGGCTGTATGCATTTAGAACTAAAAAATGTTCTTGATCATCGAGCAATTGCAATACCCCATGCAGCAGTTCAGAAATTTGCTCTTCTAACTTCCATTTTTCTCCTTTTGGTCCATGACCAAAAGCGGGGGGGTCTAAAATTATTCCGTTGTATTTATTCCCTCTTCTCACCTCACGTTGAACAAACTTCAATGCATCTTCTACCATCCAACGCACGTTTACATTTCCCGAAAGTTGGGCGTTTTCATTTGCCCAGGTCACAACTTGTTTAATGCTATCAACATGAGTCACGTCGGCTCGTTCCAATGCGCAAGCTACCGAGGCCCCGCCTGTGTAGGCAAACAGATTAAGAACTTTGGGCTTGGGCG
>JBJTWB010000068.1:0-1014 GCA_046081505.1 Bacteroidota bacterium
ATCCTTCCAAATATTCATGATTCAAATTTCCCCAAAGCATCATGCCGTTGCTCGATAAAGTACTTTCTTCATCGTTGTTCGCGAAGTGTTCAAGAATTACATAAGCACCAGGCTCATTCGCTTGAATGTGGCTATAGTAGTCAGTTAGAATGTTAATTCGACTTTGATCGTACACTCCCCAATCACCAATGTTACCTAGTGTGAAATTTTGAGTAAATCCTTTTGAAAGGTCAAATCTGTATCCGTCCACATGAAACTCGTTCATCCAATAAGCGAGAACACGCTTACAAAAATCTCGAGTGCGTGTGCTTTCATGATTAAAATCGTAACCCACGTTGAAATCATGTTTAGGTGTTTGATTGAACCAAGGGTTCTCTGCTGTAGGCTGACCATAGTCACCTGCATTTGGATTGAAGTACATTCGAACCATAGGATTCTGTCCAAAGCTGTGGTTCAAAGCAATATCTAAAATGACAGCAATGCCTCTGTTGTGAGCTTCATTAATGAATGTTTTCAATGCTTCAGCGGTACCATATGCCTTATCTGGAGCGAAATAAAATGATGGATTGTAGCCCCAACTGTTATTTCCTTCAAACTCATTGATTGGCATAAGCTCTATGGCTGTAACACCTAAGTTCTCAAGATAATCTAAAGAATCTTTGAGCGACTGGTAAGAGCGGTCTTCAAGAAAATCACGAACCAACAATTCATAAACGACCAACTTGCTTTTGGCAGGACGTACAAAAGTTTGATCGGTCCAATTGAATGCCGCAGGATTAATTTGAAATACAGAAACAGGTTCAGATGTTAGTCCCACAGGGTAGTCGATGAGATTCGGGTAGGTGGTTTCACTGATCCAGGGATCATTCCAGTAATCTAAAATTTTGTCTGCGTATACATCTGCTACACGCAGACCTTCCGCATCAATGTGAAATAATCACAGACGAAAAAACATTGATCATTATGCCATCTATACCTGTTGCGGCGGCACCTTCAGGAACCATAGATGGAATT
>JBJTWB010000069.1:0-2421 GCA_046081505.1 Bacteroidota bacterium
GGTGGATCATTTCTCCATTGCCAAAGTTGTTGGGTACGAAAACTGAAAGTATCTGATTTGAAAGATGAATTAGAAAGAGTATACGTGTAGCTGCTATTTGGATTGAGTTGTGAAATTTGAAAGGAACACGTGTGTCCTAAGTTGTGATTTACGAATGCTGTTTTGGTTTCAACTAATTTTTTCAAGCTATCGAATACATTCAATGTCATTTCATCGGTGACTGAATTCGCATGCACCATCATGTTCGCATTCCTCAATCCGACGTGTCCCAGAACAGGAAAGATGTCTTGGCCATTGGCGCAAAGAATTGAGATGGTACAAAAAAACAGTAGTGTTGCTTGTTTCATTTTTTAATGCGTTGAATTAAAATATCATTAACCATGTCCCACTCGTAGAATTTTTTCACATAATTCAAATTCATTGTCCCGTGGTTCAATCGTTTTGAATCTGAGGATAAATAGTCTTTTATAATGGCTGGGTATTTCGACAAATCGTCTTCTACTATGATTGCAGAAGCATCAACGTTTTGAAATGCATTTGCCGCAAGGGAGGTTGTAATCACAGGAAGTCTTGCCGCCATAGCTTCAAGTATTTTATTTTGCATTCCAGCTCCGATGGTCATGGGAGCAACAAAAATTTTTGCTGACACATAGCATTGGTCAATATTCTGAATGAATCCTGAAACTTTGAAATTAGAGGATGAAAATTTGAGCAATTTTACCGACGGATTAACTCCAGCAATTTGAAATGATATTTCTGGAGGAAGCTGTAGATGGATTTGATGCAGGTGTTCGGCTGCTTTTTGATTCGGAGGGTAACTCATGTTTCCCACAAAAAGTATATCTATATTTTTCGTAACTCCAACCGAATCCAAAGCATTTTTTGGAGCGCCATTCGGAAGAATAATGGTTTCGGGCTGTGAAGGTACATTTAAAAATGACAAATCATTTTTTGAAATGATGAAGTGATTTTGGAAATAAAGATGGCATTTCGATTCATAGTTTTTGGTTCTTATCCACTCTTCTTTCCAAAATAATTTGGAAATTCCACGGCTTGTATTGAAACGTCTCTCAGCTGCTTTACTGAGAGCGTCCATAAAATCGATGCTTTTATGAATATTGTACAGATCAATGGCATAAGGAGCAGTTCGTATTAACTGGCAATAGATATGTTGAGGTTGGAAGTTTTTGATTATGTCATCAATTTTTCGTTTTGCTTGTTTCTGAAAAAAATACGCAACTTGAAAAGGAGTCTGAGTGAAAAAATTCCAAAATAGATTGGATAATATTCTCCATTTTGAGAGTTGAATGACATGGATTTCATTTGTAATTTCAATCAGTTGTTGGGGGAGATCTGAAATCTTCTGATCAGTAAGACAGATGAGACAAATTTCGAAATGTTTATTTAAGGATTCCAATTGATGAAAAAGTCTCAGCTTATCTCCTTTATCGAGAGGAAAAGGAACACGAGATGCAATAACAACCAGTTTCATTTTTTACGAATGGCCTTAAGTGTAGTAACGAAGTTGTTTCCAATTTTCTTTGCATTGTATTCATTGGAGATGAATTGTATTGCGTTTGTTCCAATGCGTTTTCGCTCAGAAAGACTTGATAATTGATTCAGGGCTTCAATCCATTCACTTGAAGAATTTGCTTGAATATAATGTTCCTGATTTTGAACAGAAAGGCCTCTTACTGCCAATTCTGTAGCAATTACGGGGATACCCATAGCAAAAGCTTGTAAAATTTTTACGCGAATACCTGAGCCGCTTCGAAGCGGAACAATCATGATTCCATGGCTTCTCATGAAATCTTCACTTGACTCTACTTCGCCATAACAATGAATATTTAGCGAGTTGTAATTTGTAAATCGATTGGGCATACTTCTTCCCGCAAAATGATAATGGTATTGAGGAAGGGCGTTGTGAATTTTAGGCCAAATATCTTCAATAAACCAGTCCATGGCCTCAATGTTTGGAAGCCAATCCATGGATCCTATGTGATAGCATGAATTTTCCAATTCATAGTGAATTGGATCCTTGGGTTGAGTCGCTAAAGGAAGAAGAAATACGGGTTTGGATTTACAAAATGCCTGAGTAACCACCGTGTCTGTTTCACTGATACATGCAGTTGCATCTACACTTCTCCAAGCCGAAATTTCAGCATTTTGTAATTTACGACTGAGGTATTTGAGATATATTTTCTTCAAAATATTTCGCTCACCGTTTGCAAGCTTGTTCCAAATGTGGTGTTCAATATTGTGCGAACGCAAAATGATCTTCGCATTTGAATTTCTGCGCAAAGTGGAGAGGTACGGAGTGGTGAACAGGCTTTCGAGAATTATGAAATCAAATTTTTCTCGTTGCAATATTCGTGTTAATCGAATATCCATATCTACACTGAAAAATCGATTGAGGTTGTA
>JBJTWB010000070.1:0-4077 GCA_046081505.1 Bacteroidota bacterium
ACCATAAACAGGTATAGGCGTTTCATTCAACAGGCTGTTAACCACAACAGGAATTAATTTTTCAGGAAACTGATGAGTTCCAAAATTGTTACTGCAGTTTGAAATCATGATAGGCATGCCATATGTATCTGAGTAGGACCGAACGAAATGATCGCTGCTCGCTTTGCTTGCAGAATATGGCGAATGAGGGGAGTATGCGGTTGTTTCTGAAAATTTACCGTCGTTTCCAAGTGTGCCAAAGACCTCATCTGTACTGACGTGAAAAAAGAGCTTTTTGCTATTGCCATCAAACCCCTGTTTTCGAGCTTCCTCCAATAAATGAACCGTACCTAATACATTGGTATGAACAAAGGCAAGAGGACCTTGAATACTTCTGTCTACGTGACTTTCAGCAGCTAAATGGAAAATGCAATTGAAATTGAATTGGCGAAATAGCTCAGTACAGTCTTCTTTGCTGGATACATCACCTTTCACAAATTGAAAACAGGGGTGGCCATGCACCTCAACTAAGTTCTCCAAATGTCCGGCATAGGTTAAGGCATCAAAAACCACCACGTGTTCTCCTTTTTCAATAAGGAGTTTCACCAAATGCGATCCTATAAAACCAGCACCACCAGTGACAAGTATTGTATTTGATTTATTCAATTTATTTGTTGTTCAAGTTGAATTTGAATCCAATTCGATACCATCGACCTGGCATTTCAACAAAACCAGAATCAATGTACTTTCTGTTCAGTAGATTGGTAATATCTGCTGTCATTGAGACATTATCACGCAGATTCCAATTCAAACGAAGGTCGAACAAGGTGTAGTTCGTGCCTATGAAACGATGCACATATCTTCCTGCCAACAAAGTTGAAAATGACTTGTTCCACTGATAAGAGAGTTGTCCTACCAATCTGTGTCGCGCATGTTCAAAAGCATATTTCGTCTCAATTCCCTCATCGAGAGAGAAATTAGCATCGAGATACATGTAGTTCAAACTAAAATTGGTTTTATCCATCACTTTCATCGCCGCGTTGAATTGCGCCCCTTTGTATACTACCGATGTGAAATTAGAAGGAGCCCAAACGGTTGTACCTGTCTCACGTGTGTATGTAATGGCATCTATCACTTGTCTATAAAATGCACTTGCATTAAACTGAATTTTACCTGACTTTCTCATACCAACTTCAACATATCGCGCCATTTCAGAGTTTAAAGAGTCATTGCCAATATTGCCGGGTCCAACGTAGTACATTTCGGTAAATGATGCCATTCTATTTCCAGTTCCTAAATTGGCATAGGCTCGAACAGAATTCGAAATGGTTTGATTCAATTCTACACCAGGGAAAAAAGAAAAGGTATTGGAACTGGCATTGAATTGACCATTTACACCGGCAACAACAGTTGTTTTATCTCCAAGTTTTACTTGCTGTTCAGCATAAGTGTTGAAATAATATCGTGATCGCTTCCCCAAGTTATTGCTCGCAAGTATTTCACCTCTTGATTCTATTCCAAGACCCAAGTTTCCCCATTTGTTTTTCTGACTTGCGTGTAATTCCGCTCCAGCGGTAGTTCCAAAATGCCAGTTTTGATATACCTCTGGTTGATCAGCAATAAATACATAATGATCTGAATTATACCTATAATAGGCCAATGGTCTCAGGGTCCATTTGTTTTTTTGTATAGAACTCTGCAATGCGAAGTACGACGTATTCACGGTCTCCACGGCATCCACATCGTAAGGGGCCGCATAGAATCCATTGGCCCCGAACTCATTGAAAAATGTTCCTCCTATGATGTCAAGAAAATGACCGTTGTTTAAATGCACACGACCTTGATAATTCAATTTGTATTGGGTATTGGCAGAATTGTAACGGTATCCATCATTTTTCAACAACCCAACTCCAATAGCGTGTTGTGCTTTCTTCATGCCCCAAGTGGCATTGGCTTGTATACCAACCAAAGCATTACCGTTACCGTTGTTGTCTTTGGGATCTGCAATACCAGTATATGTCTCAAATGAACTTGAATAGGTATTCGGTTTTTTTGTAACAATGTTTATCGCTCCAGCTAACGCATTCGATCCGTATAGTCTTCCTGCAGCACCATATGTTATTTCAATGCGTTCAATTTGATTGATATCTACTGGTAAATTCATAAGATGATGCCCAGTCTGAGCATCGCGCATAGGAATGCCATTGACCAAAATGAGAGTTTGTTCAAATCCCGCTCCTTGCAATGAAAGGTCTGCCTGAGCACCTAATACACCACGCTCGTCTAAATCAATTCCTGCCACATAAGTCAATACTTCTGCAATTGTCTTCACGGGTAAAGCTTGAATATCAGCACTGGATATAATTTGAACCGTATGTCCCTCATTCATTAAGGGCTGATCGGCAAAGCGCTTTTCCGTGATTTGAAGTGTTGCGAAATTCAACGTGTCATTGGCCAAGAACTGAGCTTGGGAAATACAAGACCCAAAGATCAAAAAAGAGAGAGCAATTGTTTTTGGTTTGAAATAACTCATGTGTTCAATATTTTCCACAAATCTAATTCATTCGTACTTTCGTAGCCTCAATTTTAGACATGAACAAAATAATTAAATTTGCAGTCGCTGGAGCTGCATTATTTTATACCAGTTATGAATTTGCTACGGGGCATTGGGGTATTGGTATAGCCATGCTCATACCTACAGCAATTCTCGTTTTCGCCTGCACGCGAAGTACAAGAATGATGATGGTATTTTACTTTTCCCAACTTCAGAAGGTAGAGAAAGCCAAGAAATGGTTAGATAAAATCAAAGAAAGTGACCTTTGGCCCAATCAAAGAGGGTATTATTACTTTCTTAAGGGAAGCATGGAGGCGCAATCAAATAGCATTGCTGAATCTGAGCGCTACATGAAAAAAGCATTGGAATTGGGATTAAAACGTGATGAAGACAAGGCTATGATTTATTTGCAATTGGCCTCTCTTTCACTTTCAAAGGGGAAAATTCAATTGGCTAAAAATCACATTGCAACGGCCAAGAATTTAGATGCTAAGGGCATGTTGAAAAGTGAAATCAAGCAGGTAGAGAAATACATAAAATCAGGGCCGCAAGTGGCACGCAGAAGCTATTAATCATGATTCAAGATCTTCATTCGAAAAGTAAATCGCTCTGTGTGGTTGGCTTGGGCTATGTTGGTTTGCCAATAGCCCTCGAGTTTGCTAAGAATTTCCGCGTGGTGGGGTTTGATATCAACCAAGAACGTGTAGATCTCATGCGCAAGGGAATAGATCCTTCGAAAGAATTAGATGCTACTGCTTTTGAGAATTGCGACATTACATTCACTTCAGATGAATCAGAATTGAAAGATGTTGGATTTTATGTGGTGGCTGTTCCAACTCCAATCAACAATATGAATCTACCCGATCTAACTCCTGTGTTGAGTGCGTCTAGAACAGTAGGTAGAAATCTAAAAAAGGGAGATTATGTGGTGTATGAAAGTACCGTGTATCCTGGCTGTACGGAAGATGATTGTGTTCCAATACTAGAGGAACTCTCAGGATTGAAATTTGGTGTTGACTTCAAGATAGGCTATAGCCCCGAAAGAATTAATCCAGGTGATAAACACAATACGCTTCGTACCATCACGAAGGTGGTAAGCGGCTGCGATGATGAGTCTTTAAGTATCATTTCTCAAGTGTATGAGACGGTAGTAGATGCAGGTGTTTACAAAGCATCTTCCATAAAAGTGGCAGAGGCTTGTAAAATCATTGAAAACACGCAGCGCGACGTGAACATTGCTTTGGTCAATGAATTGTCTTTGATTTTCAATCGAATGGGCATCAATACCTTTGATGTGCTTCAGGCCGCGGGAACGAAATGGAATTTTTTAAAATTTACTCCCGGTCTGGTTGGTGGTCATTGCATTGGTGTAGATCCATACTACCTTGTTTATAAGGCTAAAAAAGTAGGTTACTTTTCGAAGGTAATCAGCAGTGCAAGATATGTTAATGACAGTATGGGTTTCTATGTAGGAAAGCAAACGGTAAAGAAAATTTTAGAGCAAGGAAAGAATGCTTTGGAAGCGAAGGTGCTGGTATTAGGAG
>JBJTWB010000071.1:0-8496 GCA_046081505.1 Bacteroidota bacterium
CATTTATTTCTAAGTTCATATACAGGGAACATAATAAGTAAAGGGCATTATAAAAATATTGAAAAGTTTTTTAGATACATAGCCTAGTTTTCTTCCCTATACACACAAACAACACCATATTTTTTCGCTAATGCTTTGGCCCAAATTCTTCGAGCAACCCTTCCTATAACGGCGTATTCAGGGTCAATACCATTACTAAAGAAGAAGCTGAGATTCGGACCAAATTCATTAATGTCCATTCCTCTGCTTAAGTAATATTCCACATAAGTAAACCCATTGGCTAACGTAAAAGCCAACTGCGTAATGGGGTTGGCGCCTGCCTCTGCAATGTGATAACCTGAAATAGATACACTATAAAAATTTCGAACTTTATTTTCAATAAAATATTCTTGAACATCGCCCATTAAACGCAATGCGAATTCGGTAGAGAAAATACATGTGTTTTGAGCCTGATCTTCTTTCAAGATATCGGCCTGAACGGTTCCTCTGACCACAGAAATGGTCTCTGCTTTGATTTTGTTGTATGTTTCTGAATCAAGAACCTCATCTCCAGTACATCCAAGTAACAAAAGACCAAGTCCGTCATTTCCTTCAGGTAAATCACCTTGATAAACCGGTCGGGTAAGGCCTCGGTCTTCCCACTTCGATTTCAGAACACGTTCAACATCTTTTTCTAATCCGTTGGCACGAATATGTTTTTCACATGCTTGGTCAATAGCCGCATTCATGAAATAGGCGAGGAGCATGGGGGCCGGACCATTGATGGTCATGGAAACAGATGTCTTTGGATCTGCTAAATCAAATCCGCTGTATAGTTTCTTCGCATCATCTAAACAACAGATACTCACCCCGCTGTTACCAACCTTCCCATAAATGTCTGGTCTAAATCCGGGATCATTGCCATACAAGGTAACACTGTCAAATGCTGTTGACAATCGTTTCGCAGGCATTCCCAAACTTACGTAATGGAATCGTCTGTTGGTTCGTTCCGGACCACCTTCACCTGCGAACATACGAGTAGGGTCTTCGCCCTCTCGCTTAAATGGATAAATACCGGCAGTATACGGAAACTCACCTGGTACATTTTCTTGTAGCGACCACCGAACAACTTCTCCCCAAGATTTAAACTTGGGCATGGAAACCTTCGGAATACGTTGCTGAGAAAGAGAGATTGAATTGGCCTTTACTTCTAACACTTTATCCCTTACTTTGAAAGAATATGTATCTCCGCTGAAAGACTTTTTCTTTTCATCCCATTGCTGAATCAAATTCCAATTGTGTGGGTCAAGATCCATTTTAATTCGGTCAAAGCTAGCATGGAGTTGTTGAACAGCGATTTGAACATTTTCATCCTGTGAAGATTCATCAAAGGTTTCAATGGCTAATTGCAATCCGTATAATTTTTCGGCTATCTCAGCTTGTCCTAACGCCCATTTGTCATAGGCTCTATTGTTTTCAGATATCTCAGATAAATAGCGCGTGCGCTGGGGAGGAATGATATAAATTTTTTCGCTAATGCCTTTCGTTAACTCGAAACTAGAATGAAATGTTGCTTGTGTTTTCGTGTTGAGCTGATCAAGAATTTTAGCGTACAGCTCATTGGTTCCCGGGTCATTGAATTGTGAGGCAATGGTGCCTACAACAGGAAGGGTTTCGTCCTCAGCATCCCAAAGTTGATGATTTCTTTTATACTGCTTTCGCACATCTCGAATGGCATCCAATGCTCCGCGCTTGTCAAACTTGTTGATGCCAACAACATCGGCAAAATCAAGCATGTCTATTTTTTCCAACTGACTAGCCGCCCCAAATTCGGGTGTCATGATGTACAATGCCACATCACTGTGATCCATGATTTCAGTATCGCTTTGGCCAATACCACTTGTTTCAAGTACAATCAAATCGAATGCTGCTGCTTTCAAAACGTTGACAGCCTCAGCTACATGTTTACTCAGTGCTAAGTTGCTTTGTCTTGTAGCCAATGAGCGCATGTAAACACGTTCATTCTTAATTGCATTCATTCGAATTCTGTCCCCAAGAAGAGCACCACCCGTTTTTCTTTTTGAAGGATCAACCGAAATTACGCCAATTGTTTTTTCAGGAAAATCCAATAAAAAACGACGCACCAACTCATCGACCATACTGCTTTTTCCGGCACCACCTGTACCCGTAATTCCCAAGACAGGTGAAATTGAATTTTTCGCTTGTGCATGAATATTTTCAAGTAACGCAGCATGTTCCTCAGGAAAATTTTCAGCAGCAGATATAATTTGAGCAAGCACTGCCGGATTTTTGCTTGAGAGGTCCTCTGTTTGGAAAGTGATATTTTTTCCCGTTGGATAATCACATTTTTCAATTAAATCATTAATCATACCCTGCAAGCCCATGGCTCTTCCATCGTCAGGATGATAAATTCGTGTAATTCCATATGCCTGCAATTCTGCAATCTCTTCAGGCAATATGGTACCACCACCACCACCAAAAATTTTAATGTGTCCACATCCTTTCTCTTGCAAAAGATCAAACATGTATTTGAAATATTCTGTATGACCACCTTGATAACTGGTCATTGCAATGGCTTGAGCATCTTCTTGGATGGCACAATTCACCACTTCTTCTACACTTCGATCATGGCCCAAGTGAATAACCTCGCAGCCAGTACTTTGAATGATACGACGCATAATATTTATAGCCGCATCGTGACCATCAAAAAGGCTGGCCGCAGTTACTATGCGAATTTTATTTTTCGGTGTATAAGGTGCTGCTTCAATCATAATTATTCAGTTGTTGCGAATTTACTTCCGAATTTCATTTATTCGTCAATTACTTCCGCATTTATAAATGTTACCGAGGTGTTAAATAAGTTATATTTCATTCATTAAAACTTAACGCAAATGAAACTTTCGTGTGATGCTGAGAGTTTTTATTTGCTTCTATGTTAAACGAGCAAAAAACAAATTTGCCTAATAAAGGCTTGGAGCAAGATTTTGCTCACTATGCTCGTGTTCTTGGACACCCAGCGCGAATTACTATTCTACTCGAGATGATTAAGGCTGGTGGTACCATTGATGGCAAAATTGTACATGTAGAAGGAATGTCGCCAACCACAGTAATTCAACATCTCAGAGAATTAAAAAGGGGTGGGGTAATTGATGGTAGAATTTTTGGCGCAAGGTCGAATTATTGGATTTGTAACGATGCACTTGTTAACTTCAAGCGTCTTTCTTTGGAGTTGTTTTTTCGATTGGAAACATTGGCTTAACAAATAGCGAAATTCTATTAACCAATCCGTAACTTCTAATTTATAAGTGGGTCATTTTGGATACGTTGCTTCGCTGCAAACTTCAAACATGAGATTTTTTATTATTCTAGGCTTGTTTCTGCTGTCTGCGGAAGCAATGCAAGCGCAATCCATTCAAGGAAAGATTGTAAATCAACAAGGTGAAACGGTGGTAGGAGCAATCATTATGGTTGAAGGCACCACGAAGGGAGCCGCCTCTGATGTGTTTGGTTCTTACAGCATTTCAGGTCTTTCTAACGGAACCTATAGTATTGAGATCAAAGCCCTTTCATATGCTACACAAAAAATCACGGGAGTGGTTGTTGGTGCCGAAGTTGTGAAACTTGATGTGGTTTTGAAAACAGATGCTTTTGAAGGAAATGTAATAGAAATTAAAGACGTACGTCAGACCAATTCAGAAGCTTCTGTCATTATGGAGATTCGTGAGGCTAAAGGTGTGGTAAGTGGGGTAGGAGCGGTGCAAATTCAGAAGTCACAAGATCGGAATGCGAGTGAAGTTGCACGAAGAATTCCTGGTGTAACCGTTATTGATAATCGATTTGTAATGGTAAGGGGATTAACGGAAAGATATAATGCCGTTATGATGAATAACATTTTAGTTCCAAGCCTCGAGCCCGATGTAAAATCATTCTCATTCGATTTAATTCCGAGTCAGGCCATAGATCGATTTTTGGTATTCAAATCACCCTCGCCCGATTTGCCAGGTGAATTTGCCGGCGGAGCTATCAATGTATTTACAAAGAATTTCCCTGATTATTCTACCTCATTAGATGTGTCATTAAGTACAAATTATAGATCGAACACTACGGGTAAAACGTTTCTTTCAAATGGAAATACAAGTCTAGAGGCTCTTGGCTTTGATAATGGCGGGCGTGATTTACCTGCAGATTTTCCAACTAATGTGAGAAACATTACATCTGACGCTAGTAGATATGCATTAAGTCAACAGTTGCCCAATACGTGGGGTGTCAACGAAGAATCGGCCCTTCCCGATCGAAGAGCTAACGTTTCGTTTGGAAAACGATTTGAGAGAGAAGGCATGCAATTCGGAAATTTTACTGCCATAACTTATTCAAGAACAGCGCAAATTTTAGATTCGAAAAGGCTTGACTATAATGTATTCGACGAAGTAACTCAATCAAGCGATACGGTATTTGCATTCAATGATGCCATTTATCAGAAAGCAGCAAATGTTGGAATTCTGCATAATTGGGGACTTCGAACCAAAAATTCAACTCTAGAATTTAAGAATTTTTTAAATCAGAACGGTCAGCAAAGCAATACTTTCAGAACTGGAAAGGCTATGGAAGAAGGGAATTACAGAAGAGAATATTCTTTCCGATATACTGAAAGGAGACTCTACACCACGCAGCTTGCTGGAACTCATGAATTATTTAAGGAAAAAGGAAAATTGTCATGGGCATTGGGTTATGCACAAACGCGCAGAAATGATCCCGATTGGAAACGTATGCGTTACACCACACCATTAGATAATTCAGACCCAAATTATCATGCGTATTTTACAACCGTAGCACAACCCTTTTTCTCGGGTAGACTTTTTATGGGATTGAAAGAAGATGTAAGAACGTATTCAGCTAACTATGAGCACAAATTATTTCAAACGAATGACGACAAGGAAAAACCTGTTTTTGCCACTGTAAAAGTAGGCGCTTATATAGAAAATAAGGATCGTGATTTCAGCGCACGAAATCTAGGGTATGTGGTAGATGTTTTTGATTTCGATTGGAGTAAAGATACACTTGGTATTGGAGAAATACTAGCACCTGAAAACATGCAAGATAGCACTGGATTTAAGTTAGATGAGGATACACGCGGCGCAGATAAATACCATGCATCTTCCAACTTGTATGCAGGCTATGCCATGATTAACTTACCATGGAAAAAATTTGAATTCACAGGTGGTTTGAGATTCGAAAAGAATAGACAAGTTTTGACAAGTGCCGATGTAACGAACACGCCAATTGAAGCAAGCCTTGATTCGTTGGTTCTTCTTCCTTCTTTTAATGTTTCTTATCAACTCAATAAAAAATCAATACTTCGTGCTGTTTATGGTAAAACTGTCAATAGACCTGAGTTTAGAGAGTTAGCACCTTTTTCATTCTATGATTTCGAAAATAATTTTATCAATACGGGTAACCCGAATTTGACTTTCGCAACAAATTCAAACGTGGATCTCCGATTTGAACATTACCCTTCCAGTTCTGAATACGTGAGTGCCGCTTTATTCTATAAAGAATTCAATAACCCTATTGAGCCATATTTTGTTCCTGGGGTGGGTTCAGGGGGGACTCGAAGTTTTGCCCCCGGAAATGCTCTTGGTGCTGTTTCTTATGGAATAGAGTTAGACATTAGAAAGTCATTTGCCGAGATGACGAAAAATCCAATTTTAAATAAACTCACTGTACTTGCAAACTTGTCATTGATTAAGTCTGATATTCAGGTTTCAGAAGAGGGTTTAGCGAGCGGATTAAATCCCAATCGTCCAATGGTCGGGCAGTCACCATATATTGTTAATGGAGGGTTATACTACGATAACGATTCTTTAGGAATTCAAATCGTTGTACTCTACAATAGAATTGGGCCGCGTGTTATCATAGTCGGTATTCCAAATATTCCAGAAGTTTATGAAACTTCTCGCGATATGATTGATGTGAGTATAACAAAGAATTTTAAAAATGGATTTTCACTTCGACTTGGCGTGCAAGACTTATTAAAACAAGACTTTGTGAATTTACAAGATGCAAACGGAGATGGAATTTTGTCTCGAGCTAATGACCAACGTTTGCAATCATTTAACCGAGGGAATTATTGGAGTTTCACAGTGGGTTATAAGTTCAGAGAAAACATTAAGCCTACAAGGAAATAACATTGGCTTAAGAAACTTAAAATAAGTTTCGAAATCTCGTAATGAATTAATAAGTATTACAAGCTATTTTCTTTACATCGAAGCTTCAGTTTTGCACCAAACATTTAAACTATGAAAAAAGTATTACTCGCTCTAGCGCTTATGGTGGCTTCTATTGGAAGCTTTGCGCAAATTGTGGTAAGTGGCAACATTGATATCAATGGCAGAACCACTTGGACCAACAACAACATTTACATTTTATCTGGTTTCGTAAAAGTTACCGCCAATGATACTTTGGTCATTGAGCCAGGAACTATTATCAAAGGTGACTTGGTTACGAAAGGATCGCTAATCATTGAAAGAGACGCGTACCTCCAGGCTGTTGGAACTCCAGAACAGCCCATTGTTATGACATCTCAAAAATCCGCAGGACAAAGAAGCTATGGTGATTGGGGTGGACTTATTTTGTGTGGACGCGGTGCAGTTAATTCCCCAGCCAATGCCGGAAATGGTACTGCAGCGGGCGAGGCAATTGTTGAAGGCGGTGTAGGGTCAATTTATGGTGGAGGAGCCAATCCTGAGGTAAACGATAATTCAGGAATCATTCGCTATGTTCGAATTGAATTCGGAGGAATTCCATTTCAACCGAATTCTGAAATTAATGGGTTAACGATGTGTGGAGTTGGAAACGGAACTACCATTGATCACGTTCAAGTTTCGTATTGTGGAGATGATGCATTCGAATGGTTCGGTGGAAATGTGAACGTGAAAAATATCATTGCATATCGAAATTGGGATGATGATTTTGACACCGATTTTGGTTATCAAGGAAATGTTCAATTTGCACTTTCTATTCGAGATCCCCAAATCGCTGACCAAAGTGGTTCGAATGGATTTGAATCTGATAATGACGCTGCAGGTTCCACAGCTACACCCAATACAAGAGCCAAATTTTCAAACGTGACTGTAATCGGACCTTATGTTTTTAATTCAACAATCAATTCAAATTATAAAAGAGCCTTGCATTTGCGCAGAAGAACTGAAACATCAACGTTTAATTGTGTTTTTGCAGGATATCCCGTAGGATTGCTTATTGAAAGCACCTCTACTCAAACAAACGCGGCCAATGGCGCATTAAAATTCAAGAATTCTATGCTTGTTCAAATGAATGATACTCTTGCATGCTTGACTTCTGCAAATCCGAACAACATCAATGCAGGATTTAATATCTCTACTTTTTTCAATGCGAATAACAATGGTCTCGCTAATTCCATTTCAGAACTAGGTTTCAATTCGGTAAGTTTGACAAATCCTGATTTTTCAATATCAGCTTCTTCTGTTTTAAACTCAGGTGCTGATTTCACAGACGCTTATCTTCAAGATGCATTTTTTACCCCCGTTAATTTCAGAGGAGCCATTGGTTCAGATGATTGGTCTTCTTGCTGGGCTGAATGGGATCCTCAAAATGCAGATTACTCTCAAGCCATTAACAACAACTTTACTGCAACAGTGAATGCAAATGGCTCTACGAGTCTTTGTGCAGGAGAGTCTCTTGTATTATCAGCGTCTTCAACTACCCCAGCTACTTTTACATGGTCTAATAATAACGAGTCGGGAGACACTCAAACAGTAGCCGGAAACGGAAATTATAGTGTTACTGCAGTAACTTCAAATGGATGTGTTGTTAATTCGAATGCAGTTTCTGTGATTGTTAACGAACTTCCAACTGTCAGTATTTCAGCAAATGGCTCAACCTCATTTTGTACAGGCGGAAGCATAACCCTTTCTTCTTCAGAAATGATGGGGAATGTTTGGAACAACAATGCAACAACTTCCTCTATAGTAGTTTCTACTTCTGGCGATTATTCAGTTGAATACACAGACGCAAATGGTTGTTCTGCTACTTCAAATACAATTAGTGTGAACGTAAGCGATTCTCCAATTCCAACTATTTCTGTAAACGGAAGCGCTAGCATTTGCGATGGGTCGTCTGTTGAACTTTCTGCTTCAACTTCAGATTCCTATGTGTGGAGTTTTAACGGAAACGCATTGCCAGAAACAACTCAAACAATTAATGCCTCTCAAGAGGGTTTATATACGGTAACAGTTACCAATGCAGATGCATGTAACGGAGTGGGCGTTTCTCAGCCCGTATTGGTAAGCGTGAATGCATCTCCTACTGCCGATGCTTCTTTTGTTCAAACCAATGGTAGTTTAACCATTCAATTCTTGAATAACTCATCAAATGCAAATTCATATGTTTGGAATTTCGGTGACGGAAATACGTCAACATCATCGAACCCAAATTACACCTATGCAGCAGGTGGTGATT
>JBJTWB010000072.1:0-4828 GCA_046081505.1 Bacteroidota bacterium
CGCTCCTCTAAAGGCTGTCGCATGACTTCCAAAACCGTTCTTTTGAATTCAGGAAGCTCATCTAAAAATAAAACTCCATTATGAGCCAATGAAATCTCACCAGGTTGAGGAAAGGAACCTCCGCCAACTAAAGCTACGTCACTAATGCTGTGATGTGGATTTCGGAAAGGTCTATTCACAACCAACTCATCTGATCGCTTCACCTTTCCAGCCACGCTGTGAATTTTAGTAGTTTCCAAAGCCTCTTCGAGTGAGAGGGGTGGCAGTATTGAAGGCAATCGTTTGGCTAACATCGTTTTTCCAGCTCCCGGCGGTCCAATCAAAATAATATTATGCCCCCCGGCAGCGGCTATTTCAAAAGCTCTCTTCAAGCCAGCCTGACCTTTTACATCTTCAAAATCAAAGCTAAATTTCGTTGTCTGCAATTCAGAAAATCGATCCTTGTCAAAAGGAAAATAACTTAACGAATGATTACCATTAAAAAACTCAACAACCTCACGAATGTGGCGAGCTCCGTATACCTTCAAATCATCAACTACGGAACACTCTTGAGCATTTTCAAACGGCACAATGATTCCCTTGAAATCATCTCGTGCCGCCTGAATAGCCATCGGCAAACCGCCCCGGATGGGTCGTATAGACCCATCCAAAGACAATTCACCCATGATCACATAACCGTCCAATTCCTCAGACTTCATCTGACCCGTTGCTGCCAACAATCCCAACGCAAGCGGCAAATCATATGCTGTTCCCTCCTTCCGAATATCAGCCGGAGCCATATTAATGGTGTAATTTCTTACAGGATGCTTAAGATCACTGTTAATCAAAGCAGCACGTATACGCTGCTGCGCTTCTTTAACTGCTGCATCTGGTAGTCCTACCATACTCACTAAAGTCCCCTTATCAGCGTTTACCTCAATCGCAATCTTATAGGCATTCACACCATAGACCGCACTTCCGAATGTTCTTGCTAACATGCTTTTTTTTCGCAAAACAAATCTCTCGTTCGCACGAAAAAAAAATACGGTTATATGAAGTGGATATGCGCACTACATCAAAAGCAATGATAGCAGCACATTCAGCATGCATAAGAGCACATAAACTTAATGATTATCTCAACAGAATAATATGGCCCTTGACCTCTTTCCTACCTCCTGCTGCATCGGTATATTGAACTTGAAACGTGTATGACCCATCTTCAGCATAATACTCTCCCTCATTCACATTACCATACCATTGTGCCGCTTCTCCGAATCCATTAAAAATCAAATTTCCCCATCGATTAAAAATAGATAATTGCCATCTCACCCGTGTAAAATTCTTCAGCAGTTTCCATGATGTCCACTTCAAGCAGTAAAGGATTGAAAATTTCGATGCTCCCGGAGGAAAAACAATTTTGATTCAACACAGTAGTTACCTGATAAACGTCCATTCATAAATTATTTGCTGAACTCGCATTAGATACATTGGGTAACAAAATCCTCATTGAGTTCTGGCGGCTCATTCAGAATGAAATTAGCACCCTCCAATATTCAATTGCCGATCCTTTTAATTAATTCTGTTTCTGTGCTCATGCGAGTTTCGTTTCAATAAAATCAATGAACGAATGAATAACTTTAATATGGATCTCTTGTATTCTGTCTGCATATCCGTTCCAAGGAACTCTTACCTCCACATCGCACAAAGGAGCCAATTTACCTCCATCTTTTCCAGTTAAACCAAGTACAAAAATTCCTTTGGCTTTTGCGGCCTCTGCCGCTTTCAAAACATTGGAAGAGTTGCCACTTGTTGAAATAGCAACCAACACATCTCCATCTTGACCCACGGCTTCAACCATTCGAGAAAAAACAAAGTCATATCCGTAATCATTTCCAACACAACTCATGTGTGAAGGATCTGAAATACTCATAGCAGCCAATGCGGGCCTGTTTTCTCTGTATCGGCCTGATAGTTCTTCTGCAAAATGCATGGCATCACACATGCTCCCTCCGTTTCCACAAGACATAATTTTCTTTCCCAATTGCAACTGTCTTGCGAGTAATTCACTTCCATGTTGAACACTCAATAAAAACTCTTGAGAGCTCATAATGGTCTGAAGCAGTTCTTGTGCTTCTCGGAGATGTTTTTCAATGACAGTCATTTGTTCTTTTTTAAAAAATAGTCCACCCAAAAATCAAGTTCTTTGGTATGTTCTTCATATTGTTTTCCTGTTGCAGGTCCATAAAAACCCGTCCAGATTCGCTGAACAAGGCCGTTCTGATCTACAAGCAATAAGGTTGGAAAAGACATCATGTGATTCAGTTGGTTAAAAGTCTCTTTCGCATCTTTCTGAGGCCCCTCATTTCCCACACCAAAATAAATACTATAAGGCATTCCAAGCTGTAATGCCTGATTTTTGACACGTTTCAACGATTCTGAATTGTACCCGTTTCGTTCAAAGGTTACAGGAATTACATTCAAACCAAGCGCATTGTATTTCTTGTATAAGTCAATGACAAACTTTGACTCATCCGTGCAATTTGGACACCACGTTCCCATGATTTGAACTAGAGTTATTTTTCCCTTCCATTCCTTCAACCCGAATGTACGTTCGGCACCCTTCTCATCTAAAACCTGAAGACGAAGTTTTTCAGTTGGATTTTTCATCCAAGTAAGTGTATTCGCAGCGTGCAGGGTGTAGGAGGGGTCAACCTCTGCGGTATACCCCACTTTATAGTGAATTCCACTTCTGAAAACACCGTGAATAATTTCCTTATTATTCAACTGCCCTTCAATTTGAAACAGATGCGTTCCATCAAATGCCGACAAATAAAATTTGTTGTTCTGAAGCCATTCTCCTTGTAAAAACCGATAATCACCGGTTTCTGTTAGCACTGTTCCATAAAGAGGGGTATTTATTCCGTTTGTATAATTCAAATACAAAATGGCTGGAATGGAATCATCTTCAAACTTCATTTTAAACCGAAGTTCAATTGGCACATGAATTCGGGTGTCGGTTTCTTTTTCTTGAGCTCTTGTGAGATGAAACGGAATACTGTAATTTCCTTTTCTCGACGGATCAATCCACTCACCAGAAACATTTCCCTTTACTTTCTTCCCTTTTATATAGGTTGAAAATAAAGGCATCTCTGCCTGAAACGTACTGTCTTGATTCCAATGAATATCTAGATCAATTCGTTCTGTATTATTTACAATTGTCCACTTCACGAGTGACTGCATCTCGAGCCGGCATTTGATTTCTGAAGAATCTTGCTTCAATTCAAAAATCAAATCAAAATTTTGTGCAGCAGCAACATTCGCAATGAGAAGAAATGCAAAGAGAAGATGTTTCATCTATTACAGATCGAATTTAATACCTTGTGCCAAAGGCAACGAGGTGCTATAGTTTATTGTATTTGTTTGTCTTCGCATGTAATTTCTCCAAGCATCTGAACCGCTTTCTCTTCCCCCTCCAGTTTCTTTTTCACCACCAAAAGCACCTCCGATTTCAGCGCCACTTGTTCCAATATTTACATTCGCTATACCACAGTCTGAACCCTCACAAGATAAGAATCGTTCTGCTTCACGCATGTTGGTGGTCATGATAGCACTTGATAATCCTTGATGAACACCATTCTGCATGGCAATTGCTTCATCCAAGTTGGAATACTTCATAAGATAAAGAATTGGAGCAAACGTTTCAGTTTGAACAATCTCCAATGAACTATCCTTTACTTCTGCAATGCATGGCTTAACGTAACATCCACTTTCAAAACCTTCACCCGTTAGAACACCGCCTTCGACCACAAAATGTGCGCCCTCAGCTTTGGCTTTTTCAATGGCACTCAAATATGTATTTACGGCAAGTTGATCAATAAGTGGGCCCACATGATTGTTGCTATCCAACGGATTTCCTATTCTCAATTGACCATAGGCTGCCACCAATTTTTCTTTTACCTCATTATAAACAGATTCATGAATAATTAATCTACGCGTTGATGTGCACCGCTGTCCAGCTGTTCCCACTGCACCAAATACAGCACCGATAATGGTCATTTTCAAATCGGCATTTTCTGTTACAATTATGGCATTGTTTCCACCCAACTCTAAAAGTGACTTGCCAAAACGTTGGGCTACTGTTGCTCCAACCGTTCTTCCCATTCTGGTACTTCCTGTTGCAGAAATAAGCGGAACACGCGTATCAGCCGTTAACCATTCTCCAACTTCAACCGCACCTGTGACAATGGAAGAAATTCCTTCTGGTAAATTGTTTTCTGCTGCAATTTCATTCCAAATGTTCTGACATGCTATGGCACACAGAGGTGCTTTTTCAGAGCCCTTCCAAACACAAACATTTCCGCAAATCCAAGCTAACGCAGAGTTCCAACTCCACACTGCCACTGGAAAATTAAATGCTGAAATTATTCCAACAACACCAAGTGGGTGCCACTGTTCATACATTCTGTGACCGGGGCGTTCACTATGCATGGTAAGACCGTACAGCTGTCTAGAGAGTCCAACTGCAAAATCGCAGATATCGATCATTTCTTGAACCTCACCCAAACCCTCTTGAAGGCTCTTACCCATCTCATACGAAACAAGCATTCCCAATTCGTTTTTGTAATCTCGGAGACGATTTCCAAACTGACGTACAATTTCACCCCGTTTAGGTGCCGGTATAAGTCTCCACGTTTTATATGCTTCCTGAGCTGTTGAAATAACTCGCTCGTAATCTTCTTTTGTAGTAGTGCGAACTTTCGCAATTTCACTTCCGTTCACCGGAGTGTATGATGAAAGAAGCTCCCCAGCTGAGAAAAACTCTCCTCCCGTGCTTGTTCCTAAATTCTCT
>JBJTWB010000073.1:0-3286 GCA_046081505.1 Bacteroidota bacterium
CTTCTTGCTTCCCAAGTGCCCGCGTCTGTGCGCGTTCGAACCACATATCCCCTTCGAACCAAATCTTGAATGGCCGTTTCATTGTGCATGGGGTCATTGCGCAATAGAAATACACAATTCCTATTTTGTTCTTCGCCATAGCCAAAAACTGGAAAATCTGTCGGATTCGACCAGTATATATCTCGTAAATCTTGATTGAATCCTTCTACAATAAAAATAAACTTCCCACGCACATCTTGCAATTTAGGCCAATTCAAAGAATCTATTCGTTGCCTTAAATCTGCGTAATCTCCTCGCATATCTAAGGGAGTTACAATGCGATCTGCCAAGGTGTGAGCAATGGTTGCATTGAGTTCGCTCCACGCCACAGAATCAAATAAGGGAGCCTTCTTAAATCCCAAGCGTTGCAGTGCGCGTGAGCTGTTTCCGGGTCCATCTTCTTTCAATTCAATGTTCACATAGATAGGAAAATGGTTGGGGTGATTCACACTCCAAGAGCGCAATTGCAACAGGGCTTGCTCAAACGTAAAAACATGCGTTTCAAAATCTATGTCTTTGATGTGTAAAATTTTCAATCCGGGTTGACTCAGCAATGGTTCCTTGCACTTCTTCTTCACACCACGTGCAAAAAAACCAATTTGTCTTTTTCGAAATGCTTTGCCTTTGGGATCTGCATAAACATCGAATTCCAAACCCCGAATTTGATGCAATGAAAGTTGATCTTCGAGCGTGGCATGTCCGTAGTCTATCATGTCTGGATTATTCTCTTCACCCAGTTGTTTTCGTATTTTATAAAGAAACCGCATCTCCTGTTCAGAGGGCCATTTCTTGTAGCTGTTGTGCGATGCGAGAATACGAAAATGATTCAACGGAAGTGAATCTTGCGCCATGAGGTGCAAAGAAAGCAAGAGCAATAAACTAGTCCACCAATGCTTCATAACGTGCAAATTTGGAAATGATCCAAAGACCAAAAAAGGTTATGCATCCGTTCACAATTAAATTTTCCACCCCCATTACATAACCAGCAAACAACTGTTGACTATACAGCGAAAGTGTGAATGTGATTGCCGGTGCAAGTAGGCATACGGCAATGACCCATGGACCCACACCCTTCAAACTTCGTTTGGTTAAAATTCCAAATGCAAAAAGTCCAAGCAACGGACCGTAGGTATATCCGGCAATTTCCATGAGTAAATCAACAATGGTTTTTTCATTCAGCCACTTAAAAAACAGCACTATGAAAAAGAACAACGCTGTGAAAGCGAGATGCACCATTTTGCGTTTTTTTGCTTTTTGTTCCTCTGTTTCATCGGAAGATTGAAAGTTCAGAACATCCATACAAAACGAAGCGGTTAATGCAGTAATGGCTCCGTCTGCAGAGGGAAACAAAGCAGAGGTTAAACCAATGATAAAAAGTAGCCCCATAACAGGTGGCATGTGATGCATGACTAAATTGGGGAATATTTCATCGCCGTTATACATGGGCTGCACATTCAGTTGCTGCATGTAGATGAAAAGCAGAGCGCCTAGAAAAAGAAATAAACCAACAACAACTACCATGATTGAACTGAAGAGCATCATGTTGCGTTGCGAATCTTTCAAGTTTGAAACGCTGATGTTTTTTTGCATCATTTCTTGGTCTAGCCCTGTCATGGCAATGGTAATGAAGGCCCCACCGAGCAATTGCTTCAAGAAGAATTTTTTATGCATCCAATCGGTATTGAATAAATACCCCAACTGCAGGTCTCCTTTGGCAGTGGTTCCATTTTGAATGGCGTTCCAAGCGCTGTTCCATCCGCCCAATTGGTTCATCACAAAAATGACACAGACTATTAGTGCGGCTAGCATGAAAAACGTTTGCAAGGTATCTGTCCACACAATGGTTTTGACTCCGCCTTTAAATGTATAGGCTAGAATCATAAGCAGGGTTAACAGGGCTGTGATTGGAAAAGGCACATGCAGGGCGTCCATGACCAGCATTTGCAGCACGTTCACTACAAGATAAAGACGCAGTGACGCGCCCATGGTTCTTGACAACATAAAAAAAGTAGCTCCAAGCGGATATGCCGGTTTCCCGAAACGATGATCGAGGTAGGTGTAGATTGAAGTAAGGTTAAGACGGTAATAGAGAGGTAGAAGAACAAAAGCCACCACGAAATATCCTAAAAAAAATCCGAGTGCTAGAGTGAAGTATTGGAATCCGGCGTTGCTTACCGTTCCAGGCACCGAGACAAAGGTGACACCAGACAAAGAGGTTCCGATCATACCGAAAGCCACAAGCAACCAAGAGGCGCTTTTATTGGCTTTGAAGTACGAGGCGTTATTTGCTTTCCTGCCTGTTACGTAGGCTACAACGTAAAGCAGTGCGAAGTAAATGAGAAGTACTATGGCTATGGTAATGGGTGGCATTGTGCATGGAATTTACCGCAATTAACTTCATTTTTGAAAAGTTGTAAAGGAAAGTTGAAGAGGTTCTTAACAAGAGCGTGTAATTTCGTGCCATGAGTAGTTCATCGAAATGGATAGATGAGGCCGTTGAACAGATGGGTAGTTTACCGGGCATAGGCCGAAAAACGGCGATGCGTTTGGTGCTTCATTTGTTGCGACGTTCTGGCGAGGACATGACTCAGTTTGCGCAAGCATTTTTAGATTTGAAAGAGCATGTGCAGTTTTGTACTGTTTGCAATAACATCAGTGATTCAGCGCAATGTGGAATTTGTTCCAATGAGATGCGTGATCGCAGTTTGGTTTGTGTAGTTCAGGACATTCGTGATGTTATGGCCATTGAGGGCACTGGATATTTTCAAGGGGTGTATCACGTACTAGGCGGATTAATATCTCCGATGGAGGGTGTTGGTCCGGGTGATTTAGAAATTGAGAAGTTGGTCAGTCGCTGCGCGGGCGGTGACATTTCAGAGATCATATTTGCATTCAACGCCACATTAGAGGGAGAAACCACTTCATTTTACATATCGAAAAAACTGGCATCGACCGGAGTTAAATTCAGCAGCATAGCTCGGGGTGTTGCCGTAGGTGGTGAGTTGGAATATACAGATGAGGTTACGTTAGGTCGAAGTCTGCAACACCGCATTCCGTATGGAGGTTGAGGGGGTAGAACTATCTTGAAAAACTAGCCCCCACTTTGCAGTGGGGGCTAGAGATTATTTTATGATTTCAAATTGTTTTACCTCTTCGCCAATTCTGAGCATGTAATTGCCCGATGCCATTTGATTGAGAGAGATTGGTGTTTGTGTTGAGAGTACTTTTTGTTGGTGTATCACTTTTC
>JBJTWB010000074.1:0-11491 GCA_046081505.1 Bacteroidota bacterium
GCAACGGAAACATGCAACGGTGTTGATGACGATTGTGATGGGTCAGCAGATGAAGGTGTTCAGACTACGTTCTATATAGATGCAGACGGAGATGGATTCGGAAGTGCCTCTGGAACTACCTTGGCTTGTAGCGTGCCAGCAGGATATTCTTCCACTTCTAACGATTGTAACGATGCAAATAACGCAATATATCCGGGAGCAACTGAAACATGTAATACGGTAGATGATGACTGCGACGGCTCAACAGATGAAGGCGTTCAGACTACCTATTATGTAGATGCAGACGGAGATGGATATGGAAGCAATTCAACAACTGCCCTTGGTTGTACACCGCCTACGGGGTATGTTGTCTCTGCAACAGATTGCGATGATTCAGACAATAGTTTGAATCCAGGAGCTACTGAGGTGTGTGATGGTATTGACCAAGATTGTGACGGAACAGCCGATGATGGTCTCACGTTCATCAATTATTATGCTGATGGGGATGGAGATGGTTTTGGTACAGGTACAGCCAACAGTTTATGTGCTGACCCAGGTCTTGGGTATTCTACTTTGAATACAGATTGTGAGGACACGAATGAGGCTATTTATCCGGGAGCTCCTGAAGTATGTAACAGTATTGACGATGATTGTGATGGTCAAGTTGATGAAGGATTAACATATATGAATTACTATGTAGATCAAGATGGTGATGGATATGGAAGCGGTGCTACCACTCTTTTCTGTTCGAACCCTGGAGGTAACTACACCCTTGCGGGAGGTGATTGTAATGAGTTAGACAATAGTGTATATCCAAACGCACCCGAGTTATGTAATGGTATTGATGACGATTGTGATACTGCCGTTGATGAGGGAGCCTTAATTACATATTATTTCGATGGTGACAACGATGGTTACGGAGTTTCCTCGAATACGCTTCAAGCGTGTACCCCACCAACCGGCTATACTGCCCTCAGTGGAGACTGTTTTGATGCTTCCCCTGTTATCAACCCAGCTGCAACAGAATCGTGCAATGGCTTGGATGATAATTGCGATGGAATTATAGACAATGCAACTGTTACCTATTATTCAGACGCTGACGGAGATGGCTTTGGTTCTACAAACTTGATAACTGCCGTAGGTTGTACACCACCAACTGGATACGTTAGCAATTCTTCAGATTGTAATGATACCAATTCCAATGCTTATCCTGGCGCAACTGAAGTATGCAACGGAGCTGACGATGATTGTGATGCAAGTATAGATGAAGGAGTTTTGAATACATATTTTGCTGACGTTGATGGCGATGGATTTGGAAGCACAACAACAATTAGTGGTTGTTCAGCTCCAACGGGCTATGTAAGCAATTCAACAGACTGTGATGATTCAAACATAAGCGCAAATCCGGGTGCTACAGAACTATGTAACAACATAGATGATGATTGCGATGGAACCACAGATGAGGGATGTCCTTCAACAACTCCTGGAGAAGAGCCATACAATGCGATAAGCGCACCATCAAGCTACTATGCGTACTGTTCTAATTTCTACGGCACATTGGCAGATGCGGTTACCAGTACGTATGCACAATCTACCTGTATCACCGGTGAAGACAAGTGGTATACATTCACAGCTTTATCTAGTGGTATCACCATTTATATTGGTACATACTTCAATGATATACTGATTGAATTGCAAGACGCGAACGGTAACTTAGTTGAAACTGAGAATGCTGTTAACGGAATTGGCACCGAGGTACTTAATTATGTTGGTTTGACTCCCGGAATGGGATATCGCGTTGGCGTGAGAAACTTCAACAGCAATTTAGCAGCGGGTAACCAGTTCTCAGGTTGTATACGTCACTTGAAACGAGGCGGATGTGATAGTGGTTCAGGAGGTGGAGGAAACTGGCCAGGATCAATTGGAATGTGCTCTTTATTTAAGGCATCTTATGCGGGTTCAGGAGTTCAATATCGTTTCACTTGGACTGGTTTAACCGGCATTGCAGCGGGTAATGTATACACACGTACGCAAAGCTCAGATTATCTGAATTTGACCAATGTTGTCCCAAGATTACCAAGCGGATGTCAATACAATGTGTTGGTGACGAATATCTTCACAATTCCAAATGGAGCTGGTGTAAATGAAGTACTTGAGATTTCTGCGCTTTCTCCTTGTCCAATTACTATTTTGGCAGATCCTCCGGTACAACTTCGTACCAGTGACCAGTGTGCGAACGGACCAAGATTTAGAAGCTCAGTAGTTGCATCTTTACCTTGGGTATGTGGAGTGAATAACTGGAGATGGAGATTTACAGAAGTTAACCCCGCAACATTCCAAACAACAGGCTTACCGATTGAAGTGAATAGAGGTGCAGCTTCCAATTACATTAATTTAGGTACTGTTACCGCTTTGCAATGGGGCAAAACTTACGCTGTTCAAACAGCACCGGTCTTTACATATACGGGCTCGAACTACCAGTGGGGTCCTGTGCAGTACTTATGTATCATTGGTCAGTCGGGAATGATTTTGAATGATGATTCAAGTAACCAAGGTGAGGAAGGTCGAAATGATTTTGGAATAGCCAATGATTTTGATATCGCTCTTTATCCGAATCCAACTAATGGTGAAGAATTAAATGTTATTCTGAGTGGCGTCTCTGAAGATGATGTTGCTTCCGTGCGAATCATGAATACCTTGGGTCAAATGGTGTATCAAGGCCAATGGACCTCTGAGAGTATTCGTCAAAAGCAATTGAATGTGATGGAATGGTCCAATGGCATGTATGTGATTGAAGTTCGCGCCAATGGTCAAACAATGACAAAACGATTCATGATTAGTCAATAAGTCACTTGATGAGAAAATGAAAAGGGGTGAATTTTGTTCACCCCTTTTTTTATGAGAAATATCACAGTAGTTTTATGACAATAGTATGACATACAAACTCACACGCGAAAGCATCTTCGCGTTTGTATGCAGGGATTGAGAGCTATTTCCATTCATCACCATCACTTTCCATTGGAAACCATAGGTGATTTTTCTCTAGCTGAAGAGGCTTTGGAAGGTACAGTCAATAAGTTAAGGAAGGAATTCGGAATACAAGAAATCATGTACCTAGGCACATGCAATCGCATTGAGTTCATTTTTACCTTACCCCATTACGTGTGTCCAGGATTCGCATTTGAGTTTTTGAAACGCATTCAGCCCAATTTATCTGATGAAGTTTTGCGTGGGATTGCGGGCAAGGTACTTCGATTTAATGACGAAGAGACGGTTGAGCACTTATTTCGCGTGGCTTCAGGACTTGATTCAATGATTGTTGGAGAGCAAGAAATCATTACTCAATTGAGAAAAGCCTATGAGGTTTGTGAGAATCTAAAAGTTACAGGCGATGATTTACGTCTTTTAATTCAGGCTGCAATACGCGTTGGAAAAGAGGTTTACACCGAAACAAATCTCTCGAAAAAACCGGTTTCTATTGTTTCAATTGCTTGGAATGAATTCAGAAAAAAGCAATTTCATCCTGAATCGAAAATTATTTGTGTGGGGGCAGGTCAAATCATTCGAAATTTTGTAAAATTTTTGGGTGAAAACAATTATTCAAATGTGCATGTGGTAAACCGTTCTATAGATAGAGCAGAACAAGTAGCACGTTTGGCCAATGGAAAGGCTTATTCCCTATCTAATCTTTCCGAATTGGTTCGTTCTGCTGAGGTTTTGGTGGTTTGTACTGGATCACAGGAATATATGATTCAAAAAGAACATTTGGAATTAATGTCTTATGACACCACAAAAATGGTCATCGATTTAGCTCTTCCTAACAACGTTCATCCTGATATTTTGAATATGTCGGAAATAGTTTTTGTAGATATGATTTCAATTCAAAAATCAATTCAAGATAATATTGCTTTTAGAGAAGAATCAATGGAGGATGGAATTCGAATAGTTGAACGCAATAAGGCGGAGTTCAGAAAGATGGTACAATCTAGAAATGTTGAACGTGCCATGAAGGCTATTCCAGAGACCATAAAGGGAATAAAACAAACTGCGGTTGAACAGGTGTTCAAAAAAGAAATTGACGGTTTGAATGAAGAGACAAAAGCTTTGGTCCTAGACATCATTCAATACATGGAAAAGAAATACATTTCGGTCCCAATGAAAATGGCAAAGGATGTACTTTTGGAAGAGATATCTAAAAATTAGGAAGTGAAGTCAATTATCATAGGCAGTAGAGGTAGTGATTTAGCCTTGTGGCAAGCGAATTATATTAAAGGGAAAATTGAAAATCTAGGATTTACCTGTGTTATTCAAATCATTGAAACAAAAGGTGATCAAATTCAAAACGTAGGGTTCTCCAAAATGGAGGGTAAGGGATTTTTTACCAAAGAAATCGAAGAGGCTTTGTTGGAGAAAAAAATAGATATTGCCGTTCATTCGCACAAAGACCTTGAAACAACACAACCATCTGGGCTAACCATTGCGGCTGTCACACAAAGAGCCGCTCCCGAGGATGTGATCTTAATCTTAAAATCAGCTGTTGATGAAAGGGCCGTATTTGAGTTTAAACAGCAAGCCATTGTTGGAACCAGTTCTGCACGCAGAAAGGCTCAAATGAAGTTTCATCGTCCCGACGCCAAATTGGAAGATTTACGAGGGAATGTACCCACAAGAATTCAAAAATTGCGCGATGGAAATTATGATGCAATCATCTTAGCCAAGGCAGGTTTAGATCGTTTGGAAATTGACCTTTCTGAATTTCATGTTCATGTATGTGAACCTGAAATATTTGTTCCAGCACCGGCGCAAGGTGCCCTTGGCTTGCAATGTAGAATAGCAGACGAATCTACAATTCAGCTCCTTTCAAACTTGAATCACTCGGATACTTCAGACTGTATTTTTATTGAAAGATCGGTATTGGCTCAAATGAATGGTGGATGCCAACTTCCTCTTGGGGTTTATGCTCAGAAACACATCAATGAATATGTAGTGCACGTTGCTTATGCTAATTCAAGCGAGAGCGAAACCATTTACTACAGTCTTCGGAATGAAACGCAGATAGATGCCATTCATCATGTTTTGAAACTTCTCAAAGAGGAATGAAACGTATTTTTATTACCAGGCATATTCAAGGAAATGAGTCTTGGGTAAATATGCTCGAGAAAAAGGGTATTTCTTGTTCCGGGGAATCATTTTTACGTTTTGAATTGGTTCGTGATATTCCAAAAAAAATTGATTCAGCATGGATTTTTTTTACATCTCCTACTGCAGTTGAGATGTATCAAATGGCATTTCCAAAATGTAATAAATCTTGTGCTGCTCTCGGAATGGGCACTGCAAAGGGAAAGGAAAATCTTTTTCGATTTATTGGAAGTGGCAAGGATTTAGCAAATATTGCGTTACAATTCAATAATTTGCCGAATAGTCATTCGGTGACATTGATTTCACCAGAAAATGGGAATAGAAGTTTGCAGCCCTTTCTAAGTAGTGCTGCGGAAGTTGTGATTCTTTATAAATCGATTGAGGTGCCCCAACGCCTTCCTCATGCTACAGCTTATATTTTTACTTCACCTTCTAATGCGCGAGCTGCAAATGTTTTGAATGATCTTTCTAACTTACATGTGTCTTGCTTAGGGTCAACAACCAAGAAACAACTTCATGACTTGGGTATAACAAAAATTCATGAATTTAATTCGTGGATTTGGGAAGAAATAATAGAAGAAATAGAAGTTTGGTTATCTAATCTCTAGCTCAACACCAAAGAGCAGAAGCACTATGAGCAAGGCTCCTAGCACAATGCGATAATAACCGAACGGTCTGAATCCAAATTTTGTTAAGAGATTCACAAAGGTTTTAATGGCAAGAATACCTACCACAAAGGCTACCAGATTTCCGATGCCTAGAAGTTTTAAATTTTCAGAATTGAGAAAATCAGGATTTGCTTCTAAAGTATCTTTCATTTTGAAAACAGTTGCTCCAAACATAGTAGGTACTGCCAAAAAAAACGAGAACTCAGCTGCCGATTTTTTTTTCAGACCTTGTGTCATTCCACCAATAATTGTAGCCGCACTTCTGCTCACACCCGGAATCATGGCAACACATTGAAACAAGCCAATGACAAAAGCCGAACGATAATTCGGTTCCTCCAAGCTTCGTTCACGAATCAATTTATCAATGAACAAGAAAATAACTCCGCCAATGAACAATGATATTCCAACTGTCATTGGACTTTCAAGGGCCGCATCTATTTGATCAGAAAATAAAAATCCCAAAATGGCAGCAGGAACGAAGGCCACCATAAGTTTGAAATAAAATTGGAAACTTTGAAAGAATTTTTTCCAATAAAGCACCACAACGCTTAAGATGGCTCCAAGCTGTATGTTCACTAAAAAAGCTTTCGTAAAATCTGTAGATTGAATCCCCAAGAGTTCTTGAGTAATAATCATATGTCCAGTGCTTGAAACAGGTAAAAACTCTGTTAAGCCTTCAACAATGGCAATAAGAATGGCTTCTAGAACACTCAAGCTTTTGAGTTTTCGTTGTTTTTCGATTTAAACATGATTCCATAACCAATCACGGCATAACCAATTAAAACTACTATGGGAGCAACGGTAATTCTTCGCGCACTGAATAGTTCATCTGGATTGAATTGATTCGGATCTTCAGAGCCCCCACCACTCATTAAGATGTATCCAATAGTTATGATAGCTACACCAACAAGAATAATGTAGGCGTTTGTTTTTGTGAAGGGGAAGTTTAATTTACTCATGATGTTGTTTCAACTCAACGAAAATACTTCAAATTCAATTTGTACCAAAACAATCTTATCTCAATTACTTTTGTTTCATGAAACTGAATTTCATAATCTGCGTTTCAACTCTTATGGCAACTTTTTTTTCATCGTGCAATTTATACAACTGGCAGCAGCGCAGGGTGGAAAGAAAAATGGTGCGATGCGGAATAGAAGGCATTTCAAAAGTTACATTAGATGGTACTGAAAATGGATACTGCACAAGAAAAAAGAACGTAGATTTTTCAAAGCCAACATTACTACTTATTCATGGTTACCACGGTGGTGGATTGGATCAATGGTCGCCGAATATACCCTTACTTTCCGAACATTTCAATATAGTTGCTCCTGATCTGAATTATCATGGAAAAACGAAATTCGATTCGAATTTTTCAATTGAAATGCAAGCAGACTGGGTTCATCGATTCATTTCTTCCTTGGAAGACTCATGTCTGCAAAATAATCTCATTGTAATTGGTAGCTCTTATGGAGGTCTCGTTAGCGCGCGTTTCTGTGAGAAATATGCAAATCAAGTGAGAGCATATGTCTGTTATGATGGTTTATCGGGTTGCTTCAATAAAGCAACAACAGATAGCATTGCTCAAAAACATGGAATTCCCAATGCATTTGCCCTTCTGAATCCGACAACGGTGAAAGATTTAAAAACCTTGGCTGGATTGCAGAATCCGGTGCAAGCTCCGAATTACGTCCTAAAAATTGCTTTAGAAAATCATTTCAAGAAAAACAGAAATGAGAAAATGGAACTATTGAATTACCTTGATCGAAATGAATCTCAATTGAAAAGTCACAAGTTTAATTGGCCAATGCCGGTCTATATTTTATGGGGAGAAAATGATCAAATCATTTCGAAGCAAAGTGCGTACTGCTTGAAGCGGATTTATCAAATTCCCGACGAGCAATTTTTCATGATTCCAAATGCTGGTCATATCTTGAATATGGAGAATCCGAAGGTGTTCAATCAATGGGTGATAGATCGCTTCGCTGCGAAAGATTAAGTTCCCTTATTTTTGTTAAAATTTTCAATTATGTTCAGAAGTGTAACGTGCGGTGAATTGCGCATTTCAGATGTTGGTAAGGAAGTGAAATTGGCCGGATGGGTTCAGCGTTCGCGCGATTTAGGTGGAATGACATTTGTTGATTTACGAGATAGATATGGTATTACACAACTGGCATTCAACATGGATACGCAAGCTACACTGTGCGAAACAGCCCGCAAATGGGGAAGAGAGTTTGTTGTTCAGGTGGAAGGTAAAGTGGTTGAGCGTTACTCGAAAAATACAAACATTCCAACCGGAGAAATTGAAATAGAAGCTACCGCTTGCAAGGTCTTGAATGCATCATTAACGCCCCCTTTCACCATTGAAGATGATACAGATGGAGGTGATGATTTGCGCATGCAGTGGCGCTTTTTAGACTTACGCCGAAATCCGTTGAAGCAAAATCTAATGCTTCGTCACAAACTTGGAATTGAAACGCGTAAATACCTTGACAGTCTGGAATTCTTGGAAATTGAAACCCCATATTTAATTAAGTCCACCCCAGAAGGTGCGCGAGATTTTGTTGTGCCTAGTCGAATGAATCCGGGTCAGTTCTACGCATTGCCGCAGTCACCACAAACATTTAAGCAATTGCTTATGGTGAGCGGTTATGATCGCTACTATCAAATTGTGCGTTGTTTCCGCGATGAAGATCTTCGGGCAGACCGCCAACCGGAATTCACGCAGATAGACTGTGAAATGGCCTTTGTGGAACAAGAAGACATTCTAAACACGTTTGAAGGATTGATTCGCCATTTATTCAAAACCATTAAAGGAATTGATATTCCTGAAGTGCCGCGCATGCTTTATTCTGAGGCCATGCGATTGTACGGTAATGATAAACCAGACATTCGTTTTGGAATGACATTTAAAGATTTGACAGATCTTGGAAAAGGAAAAGGATTTGGTGTATTTGATTCAGCAGAATCTATTTTGGCCATCAATGTTCCCGGTTGCGCAGTGTTTACGCGTGCTCAACTGGATGAATTAACCGAATGGATGAAGCGTCCACAAATTGGAGCGAAGGGATTGATTTACATGCGATGCAATGAAGATGGAACATTCAAGTCTTCCGTAGATAAGTTTTTTGATTCTGAAGCCTTGGCGTTGTGGGCGGAAAGATGTGAATCAAAGCCAGGTGATTTGGTATTGGTTTTATCTGGAGGAACCAATACCACAAGGAAACAATTGAGTGAATTGAGATTGCTCATGGGTGGAAGGCTAGGGTTGAGAAATCCAGCGGTTTTCGCTCCGCTGTGGGTCATGGATTTTCCTCTGCTTGAATTCAATGAGGAAGAGGGAAGGTATTTTGCCATGCACCACCCATTCACCTCACCCAAGCCGGATCAAATTCAATTACTAGAAACAGATCCGGGGTCTGTTAATGCAAATGCCTATGACTTTGTGTTGAATGGTGTTGAAATTGGCGGTGGTTCAATACGTATTCACGACAGAGAAGTACAAGCTCGAATGTTTGATTTACTTGGATTTAGCAAGGAAGAGGCACAAGAACAATTTGGATTTTTATTGAATGCCTTCGAATATGGCGCACCACCACACGGGGGATTGGCTTTTGGATTTGATCGTTTGTGTTCGTTATTCGGTGGAAGTGAAGGAATTAGAGACTTCATTGCCTTTCCAAAAAACAACAGCGGAAGAGACGTAATGATTGATGCTCCAAGTGAAATTAACCATGCTCAGTTGGAAGAATTATCAATTTCTGTAAAAAAGTTGGAAAACTAAAAAAAATACCTATCTTTGCCTCCCGTTTGAAAAAACAAAGCATATGTCAAAACGTACTTATCAACCATCGAATACAAAGCGCAGAAACAAACACGGTTTCCGTAAGCGCATGTCAACAGCTGCGGGTCGTGCAGTTTTATCTTCACGTCGTGCGAAAGGTCGCAAGAAGTTAACCACTTCAGATGAGCGTCGTCACAAAGGAATTGAGCGTCTGTAATCAGTCGCATAAAAATACAAACCGCTCTACACGAGCGGTTTTTTTTTGATAGCATATGAATTTAATTACAGTTGGTACGGTAGCATTCGACAGCATTGCTACTCCATTTGAGTCAAGAGAAAAGGTAATAGGTGGTGCAGCTACCTACATTTCTTTGGCCGCATCTTTTTTGAATGGATCATGTGGGGTGGTGAGTGTGGTTGGCGATGATTTTCCAGAATCGGTCATTACTGATTTGAAATCGAGAGGAGTGGATTGGTCGGGCTTGGAGATTAAACAGGGAGAAAAATCCTTTCATTGGTCTGGGAAGTATCATTTAGATATGAATTCGCGTGATACGCTTGCTACAGACTTGAATGTTTTGGCGTCGTTTGAACCAAAAGTTCCGGCATCGTTTCAAAATGCTGATTATGTAATGCTTGGAAATTTGGTTCCAGCAGTTCAGATTGGTGTATTGAGTCAAATGGCGAAACGCCCGAAATTAATTGTTTTAGACACCATGAACTTTTGGATGGATGTTGCGCGAGAGGATTTAGATCGTGTTTTTACCATGGTAGATGTGGTGACCATTAATGATGAAGAGGCAAGACAATATACAGGTGAAAGATCTCTGAAAAAAGCCGCTAGGCAGATTTTGGCGTTGGGCCCGAAGGCGTTGATTATTAAAAAAGGAGAGCATGGTGCCCTGCTATTTAGTGGTGACGACGTCTTTTTTGCGCCTGCAATGCTTTTAGATGAGGTGAAGGATCCTACGGGTGCTGGAGACTCTTTTGCAGGCGGATTCATTGGGTATTTGGCCAAAACAGATGATATTTCTTTTGAGAACATGAAACGAGCCATTGTGCATGGTTCGGCCTTGGCGTCTTTTACATGTGAAGATTTTGGTCCTGATGCACTTATGAAAGTAACAGCTGAACAATTGCAACATAGGTTGAATGCTTTTGATCAAATGGTTCGCATTTGATTGTTCATTCTTGGTTAGAATCATTAATTCCAATTCACTTTTAAATTAATGTATTCATAGTTACTCTGAAGAGAGTAGATTTTTTGCAAGAATGCGAAGCTATTTCTACAATAGAAATGAATTATCTTAGATGAAAATTTCGACAATGCGCACAAAAATTTCATTGCTATCTGCACTGATGGCAGTATTTACTTTTTCTAACATCTATAGTCAATCTGTTCTCATTTGCGGTAGTCCTGTTGAAGCCGTTTGGTTAACAGACGTTCAAATGAAAATTCAAGCTACAGGACAATTTGGGACAGTAGATGTTTTCAATACTTCAGTAGCAACACCCTCAACTGCTACAATGCTTGGGTATGATGCCATTTTGAATTTTACAGATGTATCACCAGTAGATCCAACACTCTATGGTAACAATTTAGCAAGTTATATTGACCAAGGCGGCGGTGTTGTAAATTGTGTTTTTGCTGTGGCCAGTGTCCCTGTATTAGGAGCATTCGGAACCACCACATATGCAGTAGCAGAGTTTGCTAATGCACAAACACAAAACGTACCCTTGTCTCTCGGTACTGTAGTGAATCCAATTCATCCTATTTTAAGTGGTGTAAATTCTTTTCAAGGTGGAAGTTCCAGTTACAATTCGCCAGGAACCACATTCGCAGCTGGATCGAGCATAAATGCCTATTGGAGCAACGGTCAATGGTTGGTCGCAACTCGCGAAAATGTTGGTCCAATGAGTGTGC
>JBJTWB010000075.1:0-4155 GCA_046081505.1 Bacteroidota bacterium
CAGTTACAAAGATTTATTAGAAAGAATTAGTAAAATGTATTTGGCTCCGGAAAACTTACAAGTGAATTTGTACATGGCCGCATATACTGAATTTGTTTTCTATGGACCTGAAATTTTCGGGTTGAATCAGAGTTTAGCAGAGATTATTAATTCACCAACAATTTTACAAGATTTAAAAGGAAATAAATTTCAATCACAATCAGAAGAGTGGATGAAATCTGTTCGACTCATCATGAAAGACTTTGACAAGTCTACAGATTGTAAACGGTTGCTTGCACTGGCTCCAATATGGGAGAAATATACCAAAGGAGTTGTGCATTTCGAAGACCGAAAATTATCAAGGCAGATGGCGGCACAACAATGGTACAACTCTAGTTTAGTGTTGGATACAGCAATGGTTTTCGATGTGCTAAGAAATACCAAATTTATTTCAACCAAGAAATTAATTAAGTTGAAAAAGAAGTTGGAAAAGGACGTGTTGTATATCAAATCTTTGGAGCTACAAAAAGTTTATGATACATGGGTTCCGCTGAAAAAGAACATCAACAATACAACGGAATCTCTCATGAGCGACTATACTTTTTTTATTCAAGAATTGCGCGGCAGCCAGGAAAAATGGGCCGATGCGAATTCAACGCTTCGATTAACATACGGTCAAGTGGAAGGGAGCGCCCCTGTGGATGGCATGGCTTATACACCGTTTACAACTTCGCAAGGAATACTGGATAAATTCAGCACTGGAAATCCCGATTTTGAAATCAATACCAAATTGTATGAATTGTTGAGTAAAAAGGATTTTGGGAAATATGGCGTGAATGGATTACTTCCAGTTTGTTTTACGGGAAGTAACCACACAACAGGCGGAAATTCGGGCTCTCCTGCTTTGAATGGAAATGGGGAGTTGATTGGAATTAATTTCGATAGGACGTGGGAAAGCACCATGAGTGATATTTATTTCAACAGTGAAATTTGCAGAAACGTGATGGTAGATTCCAGATATGTGCTCTGGGTAATTGATGTTTATGGCGGTGCAGGTTATTTGTTGGATGAAATGACTTTGGTGAAATAATTTTGTTGGAATTTGAATTCAGTTATATTTGCGGAAAATAAAACAGCATAGCCATGGGACATTCTCAAGACGATCACAATCACTTTCCACACGAAGCAGAACAAAATGAAATTGGTGGGCCAGTTGCTTTCGCAATTATTGCTTTCGCAGTGGTTATTGTGGCTATTTATTTCATGATTTCCTGGAGAAACTAATTCCTACATTGGAATTAAATTCGTTTGGTGTGCAACGCTTTTCGTTGTATTATTGTCTTTATCCTAAAGGGATAAAACCAAACGAAACCAAATGTTTACACGCTTACTATTTTCCACAGCAATTCTGCTTGGTGTAACCTCATTGAACAGGCTTCAAGGTCAAGTTGTTATCAATGAATTTTGTATTGCCAATTATTCAGATTACGCCATCAGCGGGGAGTTTGAAGATTGGGTGGAATTTTATAATCCAACAGGAGCTGCAGTCAGTCTTGCAGGCTATTATCTGAGCGATAATATCCTGAACCCAATGAAATATCAAATACCTGCAGGGGTCACGGTACCAGCAAACGGATATAAAATCATTTTGATCAGCGGACATGGCGATTATGAACCCGCTTTCTTGGGACAAACAAACACGAATTTCAAAATTTCACAATCCAAAGGAGAGGAACTTGTTTTTTCTGATGCAAGCGGAAATGTTTTGGAGAGCTATGATTTTGATGTCATTTCTCCCAATCAAGCAAATCACAGTTATGGTCGATTGCCAAACGGTTCAGGTCCAATGGTTATCCACACCAATCCCTCACAGAATGCAGTTAACAGTGGCCCCACTGCCACATCATACGCAGCTACTCCAACTTTGAGTGTTCAAGCTGGTTATCAAGCAGGTCCCATTTCTGTTACCCTTGCAACTACAGAACCCAACTCAACCATTTATTACACCACTAACGGACAAACACCCACAAATGGAAGTACAGTCTATGCAGGTCCAATCAATATCTCAACAACTAATGTATTAAAAGCCATAGTTTACTCCTCAACAGCTGGTATATTACCATCTTTCGTTGAAACAAATACCTATTTCTTTGGAACAGACCAGCACACCGTGCCTGTTGTGAGTATCTCTGGTAATACCCTTGATGGCGGTTGGAATGGAAATGAACTAACGACCATTGAGTTTTTTGATCAGAATGGAGTTTTCGTGGTTGAAGGACATGGGGATACCAATGAACATGGTAATGACTCAAATGCATACGGTCAAAGAGGTTTCGATTACATTGACAGAGACGCTCTAGGCTATGATGCCGAAGTTGAAGCAAACGTGATTCACACAAGCTCCAGACAGAGTTTCCAACGATTAATTTTTAAAGCAGCTGCAAACGACAATTATCCGTTTTCAAATGGTGGAGCTCACATTCGCGACGCTTATGTGCACGAACTTTCACTTCTTGGAAACCTGCATCTTGATGAGAGAAAAACGGAATCATGCGTGGTTTACATCAATGAACAGTATTGGGGAGTGTATGAAATTCGTGAAAAGGTTGACGATACAGATTACACAGATTATTACTTCGATCAACCCGCGGGAAATGTAGACTTCTTGAAAACATGGGGCGGAACTTGGACCGAATATGCCGCAGCTCCGGGATTCAATCCGCAAACCCAGTGGAATACTTTGGTCAATTTCATTACCACCAACAACATGGCTACACAAGCCAACTACGACTATGTTTTAACGCAGTATAACCACATGAGTCTTATAGATTATTTTATCTTGAATGGTTATACCGTTTGTACAGACTGGTTGAATTGGAATACAGCTTGGTGGAAAGGTACAGATCCACTAGGTGATGCAAGAAGATGGAGATATGCGTTGTGGGATAACGATGCAACTTTCGGTCATTACATTAACTACACAGGAGTTCCAAGTACTCAGCCAACCGCTGATCCTTGTCAGATAGAAGGGGAAGGAAATGTGGGGGGGCAAGGTCACGTGCCTGTTCTGAATGCTTTGTTCGATAACGATGATTTTTTTGCTGACTACATTCAGCGTTATGCCGAACTTTCCAATACCATCTTTTCATGTGAACGCATGATTGAAGTGTTGGATAGTATGATTCTCGTTATTGAACCTGAAATGACCCGACAAGTTCAACGTTGGGGTGGTAATTTAAATACGTGGAATAACAATGTTCAAGATTTAAGAGACTACATTGAGGCAAGATGCGCATCAGAGATTGTAGGTGGAATTGAAGATTGTTACGATGTAACAGCCTACAATGTAACCTTCCAAATTTCTGGTGTTGGAGACATTCAAGTGGGTGAAACGGAATTAAGCCCATATGAACTTCCTTGGTCTGGTACTTACTTTGGCGATTTGGCCATTGATCTACAAGCGCTCATGGACAGTATGACAACAGGCCCCTGCTCATCCTTTTTGGGTTGGGAGATCATATCGGGCACGGGCACTATAAGCAACCCCAGCGATCCCATTACAGAACTTGTTGTCTCTTCAGATGTTGTTGTGCAGGCCAATTTCGGAACACCAGCTTCAGGCCCCATTGTAATTACCAGTGATGTTTTACCAGCAGGTAGCGGAAATATTGTTTTCAATGGCACACCGCAAGTCACTTATCCGAATGACTTCACCATCAATGCGGGAGATTCAATCTCAGTAAGTGTAACCGAAAATCCATGGTTTGTATTCAATCACTGGGAATCTACAACTGTAAGTTTGCAACCTGACGAGTTTGCTACAACCATTAGCATTGAACCATGCGCAGTAGATACTATTGTAGCTATTTTTGATGAAATACCACACGCCATTTTAATGGTAGATGTATTTCCAGTAGGAGCAGGTACCGTAACCATGTATGGAACCACACTTGCTGCTTATCCTTGGTCAAATGAAATTGAAGCTGATCTCGATTATGCCTTTACAGCGAATAATATTCCTGGAGTTTCACTTTTCGATCACTGGGAGATCAACAATCACCCGCTGAATCCAAATACACTCTCACCAGATGTGATTCTTCACTTAATGGTGAGCGATACATTGGTCGCTGTATTTACCATTATTGATGAATTCCCTCTGACAGTTGATGTTCAACC
>JBJTWB010000076.1:0-2841 GCA_046081505.1 Bacteroidota bacterium
TCATATGTTTGGAATTTCGGTGACGGAAATACGTCAACATCATCGAACCCAAATTACACCTATGCAGCAGGTGGTGATTATGAAGTTACGTTAACAGCTACGAATGGCAATTGTACAGATACCTTCACGCTTAACTTAACAAGTGTTTCTGTTTCTGAAAATATCGCTTTCGCAGATTTGAATGTTTTCCCAAATCCAACTTCTGAAATTTTGAATATTGAATTCGGACAAGAAATGTCAGACCTAATTCAAATTGATTTGTATGATTTAACTGGAAAGAAAGTCATGTCATCTCAAAGCAATGTGTCAGCAGGAAATAATTTTCTTCAGATTAACATTTCAAACTTGGAATCAGGTATCTATTTCTTAAATATGAATAACGCTGTTTCTTCAGTAAGTATTCGTGTAATAAAGAAATAAATAAGGTTTAGTTGAAAAAGAGCAGACTTCGGTCTGCTTTTTTTTTGCTTGCGATGTACCTTCGTTAACAAACATATAACCATGAGAACGAAACTCATTGCAGGAAATTGGAAGATGAACCTTAACTTCTCAGAAGCCAAAGAGCTCTTCAGAAATGTACAAGCCATTGAAAACAATGATAAAGCAATTGCTCTGTGTGTACCTGCATGTTATCTGTCGTCATTTTCAAACGCTGTTGATCCTTTTATTTTCGCTCAAGATGTTAGTGCACACGTAAAAGGTGCTTATACAGGAGAAGTAAGCGCTTCCATGTTAGCGTCTCTTCACATCATGGGCAGTTTAGTAGGGCACAGCGAAAGAAGACAATACCACGCTGAAAACGCGTCTGTATTGAAAGAAAAAGTAGATAGACTTTTAGAAAATAATCTTATTGCGCTCTATTGCATAGGAGAGACAATAGAAGAGCGGAATGAACAAAAACATGAAGCTGTAATTCAGGAGCAAATCACTGAAGTTCTCGGACATTTAACTTCGGAACAAATGAAAAATGTGATCATAGCTTATGAGCCAGTTTGGGCAATTGGGACAGGTGTCACAGCAACAACTTCTCAAGCTCAGGAGATGCACGCGTTCATACGGAATGAAATTGAACGATCATTCGGTCAGACTTGTGCGTCACAAATTAAGATTTTATATGGTGGAAGTATGAATGCGTCGAATGCAAAAGAGTTGTTAGGTTGTCCTGATGTTGATGGTGGGTTAATAGGAGGCGCTTCTTTGAAAGTCGAAGATTTTAAATTCATATACGAGTCTTAAGATGGGATATACCGTAGTTCATTTTGTAGTTAATCCCATTATACCCGGCAATGATGTGCTCACAGCAATCCTCGCAGATTTTGCGTTTGATAGTTTCGAAGAAACCGAAGACGGGCTCAAGGCATACATAGAGAATCAGCATTGGTCGAGTTCATTGGAAAAGCAATTGCGTGAATTGGTTATACCTCAAATTTCGTTTTCATTTACCACAGAAGAATTAGCCAATATCAATTGGAACGCAACGTGGGAGTCGCAATTTGACCCCATTGAAGTGGGTGAAAAATGTTACATACGTGCTCCTTTTCATGAAGAAAAGTTGAATATGTTGAATGTCATTATAGAGCCAAAAATGAGTTTTGGTACAGGCCACCATGCAACTACTTTTTTAATGACTGAGGCTTGTTTTGATTTGGATGTGAAAGATAAGATGGTAGTGGATATGGGAAGCGGAACAGCTGTTCTTGCTATAGTGGCAGAAAAATTAGGAGCGAAAAACGTTTTGGCAATCGATATTGATGAGTGGGCTTATGAAAACGCCATTGAAAATATTGAGCGCAACAGATGTTCGAAAATTCAAGTAAAACTTGGCGAGGTTGAACACTTAAACAACGTGGAATCAGATGTGTTTTTGGCGAACATCAATCGAAACATCTTGGTGAATCAAAGCCAGACGTACACTCAAGTGTGCAAGCCAAAATCGAAGCTACTGCTCAGCGGGTTTTACGAGACAGATGTCCCTCATCTACTCCAATCCTTTTCTCAATTCAATGAGGTTTCAAGAAAGGTGAAGGACAATTGGTGCATGCTTGTTTTAGAACGAATCTAACGCGTGAATCCAAGCTTGGATTCTAGGATAGGAGGTAGCTGAGGAAACTTGCTGCGCTCAACCAAAAAAGATGTGAGCTCAGCAAACTCTTGAAAGATGTAATGCTGCATTGCAGCTTCTCTTAAATATCCTTTTCCTGTACTTCCTCCGGTGCCTGATCTATTGCCAATCATTCTGTGAACCATGTTCATATGTCTCCATCTCCAGGTGGCCAATAATTCATCAATATCCAACAGCAAATTCATGATGCGATATGGATTTTGAAGAATGGGGTAGTCTCTGTAAAGCATAATGAATAGAGCCGAGCGTCTTGCTTGCATGCTTAATTTTCTTCCCTCTATATTTTCCCCCATAAAGAGTTCATCAAAAGCTTGCATGTTTTGCTTTTCACCTTCACCCAAACTCTGCGCGTATGCTGCACGATACTGATCGAAAAATTGAACCCCTTCATGCCAATATGATTCAGAGAAATAGGGCATACGCTCAAGCCAATTATTCACCAATTGAAGCAATGTGGTCTCTTTGGCTAACGTGTATATGCTCTTGGCATCTTCTGAACGCAATTGACTTGTAAAATATTCTTGACCATGACGCTCTTCAATTTTCAATCCGAGTAGCGTTTCCAAAACTTTGAATTGCATGCTTTGAAATCCAGAGGCAGGTCTTAAAAAATCTCTAAAGTCAAGAAAATCTTGCGCTGACATGGTCTCAAGTATGGTTACTTTATCTACTAAAACGCGCAAGATTTCCGTTACACGATGCAATCGGTTTACGGCAAC
>JBJTWB010000077.1:0-3224 GCA_046081505.1 Bacteroidota bacterium
GGTATTTCAACGAGGAATGAAATATCGAGGCCGCACCATTCGTGTAGAGTCGAGAGGAAATAAAGAAGAGGGCATTGGTCGCGTTCGCACACGCAGCGACAGGTTCTCACGTGATAGAAACTCCTCAGGAGGAGGTGGCTACGAACGCAGAAGCGGTGGTGGAGATAACCGCGACAGAAGAGACAGCAGAGATGCAGGCGGTGATCGCAGAGATTCGAATCGCGGTGGCGGTTGGAAATTCAATGACGGCGCAAGAGCCAAAAAGAAAAAGAAAGACTCGAGCAGACGATAACAAAAAAAGGGGGCAATAGCCCCCTTTTTATTTTTCTAATATTTACTTTTGCTCAGCCTCTACTGCTACACGTTTGTCTGCTGCTAACCCAGCTTTTTCAACACGCATTCTTCCTTGGTCAAGACCTATGACAACGGTTGTTTCGTCCACTTCCAAAACCTTACCGTGAATTCCCCCAAGGGTCATAACCTTATCCCCTATGGCGATACTCTCTTGAAATTTCTTTGCCTCTTTGGCCTTTTTCATTTGTGGACGTATCATGAAAAAATACATGATCACAAACATTCCACCCATCATAATTAACATTCCGGAAAAATCTCCTCCGCCTTGTCCGTTTAATAAAATCATAGTTTTGTTATTTAAGTAGCGAATGTATAACAGAAATTGTTCTTCTACTGCACCCGTTGCATTTCTGGACCATTTTGTTCAAAATTCGGATTAGCGGCTTGACCTGCAACTTCACCCACAATCTTCAAAAAAACATCTCTCGGAATGCCATTCGTACTCACCTGAATACTCTTTTCAATGGGTCCAGATAAATTGGTTGTGTTCAACTCTACGGTAATCGTCCCCTCCTCACCGGGTTGCATGGGGTGTTTCGGCCAATCCTTAAGTGTAGTGCATCCGCAACTCGGAGTCACATGTGCTATTTGCAGAGGTCCTTTACCTTCATTTTTAAAATGAAAGGTGTGGGTGATTTTTTCACCAACTACAACCTTCCCTATTTGAACTACCTCTTGATCCATTACAATCTTGGGTAAATCACCATTCACCTCACCTGTCTCAGCGTTTGGGAAGTTCAACAGATCACTAGTCACCTTGCGCTCGGTATTTTCACAGGCAACAATTGAAAGTAGCAACAACCCAATACAATAATACTTAATCTTCATCATAGCGATAAGAGCCTCCAAATTCGTCTTCGTCAAACATTTCATCTTCGGTACCGAACTCGTCCTCATCTTCATCATCAAATAATTCCTCGTCTTCGTCCAAACCTTCTTCACCAAACATGTCTACAATTTCTTTACTATCCTGTGAAGGAGCATCACCATATACCAATGCTACACGCGGATATATGGTACTTGGCTTGTCCTTTTTTACTTCCATGACTTCAATGTAAAAAATCCACATACGCAAAAAGTCATACACATAAAGGACTTTATCGCCTGGTTTAGAAATCATTTCAGACAACGTTGTGTTTGCCATTGACATGCTTCCCTCTTCGCCCATATCCATGAGCGAAATCTCAAGTCCCTTCTCCCACTCATCATTACTCATATAGAAGCTAGACATCTCTCCCTCTTCAAAATCAAATGCATCTAGAACCGCGCTGTGCAACGCTTCAAATTTAGAGTCGCATTCAATTTCAATATCGCGAAATACGTCTTCTTCTGTATCGAGTATGACACGTAACTTGAAGAGATTCACGTTCGTATTTTTCTTAGCCATGATTAACACTTCTTTTTAAATCTGCTATTGTTTCTTTTGGGGTTTGACTTGAAAAAACAAAATTACCAGCAACCAAAACATCTGCTCCAAGCTCTACTAATTTTTTTGCATTTTCAGCATTAACCCCACCGTCTATTTCTATCCGAGGAGTATTCTGCGATAAAGACAAAAGCTCAACTAAATTGTTCAATTTATCATAGGTTCTTTCAATAAATTTCTGCCCTCCAAATCCTGGATTTACAGACATCAATAAAATCAAATCCACATCATCCAATACATCCTCTATTTGAGAAATTGATGTATGCGGATTCAACGCTACTCCTGCCATCATTCCTTCAGCCTTAATTGCTTGAATGGTTCTGTGTAAATGAACAGACGCCTCTGCATGAACAGTTAAAACAGCAGAACCAAGTTGGGCAAAGGTGGAAATATATCTTTCGGGCTTTTCAATCATCAAATGCACATCCAATGGCTTTTGGGCGTGTTTTTTTATTGCTTGAATTACGGGCATTCCAAAAGAAATATTTGGAACAAAAAGTCCATCCATGACATCAACGTGAAACCAATCTGCGTTGCTCGCATTTACCATTTCAATATCCCGCTGAAGATTGGCAAAATCAGCAGCCAAAATTGATGGTGCTATGAAAACTTCGTTTACTTTTGACATGCTGCGAAGATACTCCTTATCGCTCACAAAACATGAAAACAATAGGCATTTCAGGGAAAATAGGATCTGGGAAAACTACCGTTTCGAAAATGCTCATGCATCTAGGGCACCCCGTCTTCAACAGTGATGAGGAAGCAAAAAAAGCATACGAAAAAATTGAAATTCGCAATCAAATACATGAAATAACGAACGCTATTCATTTCGAATCCCCTGAATGGAAAAAAGAATTGGCGGCAATTCTATTCACAGATCAAAAAATAAAAATTCAAATAGAAGCCGTCATTCACGCGGAGGTAAGGATTCAATTTCAAAAATGGAAGTCACATTTGAATTCAACAATCTGCTTCAAAGAATCTGCAATAATCTCAACATTTAGCAATGAAAATACAGACGCGCTTTGGATTGTTGAAGCTCCTGAATCATTAAGATTTCAAAGAGTTTCAAAAAGAAGTTCAATGCTTTTAAATGATTTTAACAATCGAAACAAGATTCAGGAAGAGATGTCAATCTCTTTTACTGGACCAACCACAATCATCACCAATGATGACCATACGCCTCTGATTCCGCAGCTCGAGCTGGCTCTTACTCAAATTTAAGGCACCAACTTGTATTCCAAAACGGCCTCAATCTCATTTGTGAGTTTACCGCCCACATGCTCAGCATTCCCCAATATCAATGTCTTTAATCGATCCGTAGTTGGTTTGTTATTGAATTTTTCTTGAAGTTCAAAATACCCGTCGGCATCCACAACATCTTGGTCTGAGTCCAATAATTCCCAACGCCAATTACCCGGAAAAATTCTGCTGCAATCACCCG